>JALTEL010000644.1 GCA_027073945.1 Caldifarciminota bacterium
ATATACAAATTTTGTGTCGGAATGTCAAGACCCAGAAGCTAACCTTTTGGTTTACAGATTGTTATAAAAGCACTTGACAGTACGTGAATAAGTCTGTATAATACTGTTAGATAAGGAGAGGAGGTGCGCTATGTATATATTATTTATTTTGTTAGGGATGCTAACTTATTTTCAGAATACAAATGCAAAGAGCAATTTTAATAAGTATTTGCCTCCATTGTACGAAGATTTTGAGTCATACGAGCATTTTCCCATACCAAGATGGAGAACTGTTAATGAAAAGGTTGATTCCGCTTCTGATACCGTGGAAATCGTATATCCACACACTTATGTCGGCAATCATTACTGTCATTTCGGTTCGGACTATACACATAATGCCTCTGAATGGCTAATCACGCCCCCGCTGCGGGTTACCGGCAGCTCTGACACATTTGCATTCAGATACAGAGCTGATAAATTATACTATCCTGAAAAGTTTGAGGTACGTATAGCAATGCCGCCGTCAAATAATATAGGTGATTTTAATATAATTATTGATACAACTACATATGATGATACCACATGGGCTCACTATACAACAAGTCTTTCTGCTTATTATAATAAGAACATAAGCATAGCAATACATTATATAACAAATTTTGAGTATGGTCTTGGGGTGGATAACATTGCAGGGCCGTGTGTTGACACGACGGGTCCCGGTGTTGTTATGCTATATCCTCATTCCCATTTCCTGCAGCAGGGCCAAACAAAGGATACGCTTAAGTTTTTAATCACAGACGAGAGCGGTGTGGATACCGCATACATTGCATCCTGGTATTCAAGACTCCCGGGACAGAATTGGGCAACTAATAATGCCGATGATTTGCAGAGGAATGGCGATACTTTTTTCACGGTAATACCGGGAACGCAGGATACCATTAATATACGGGATTCCATGAATATAATGGTAGTTATGCAGGCCTATGATTCTATCGGCAATCTTTCAAATCCTTTGTTAAAATACAATATACTGCCCACTTACAAGTGGCTTGTTGTATATGCAAATTCAAGCTCAAGGCCTCGCAATGATATGGCAATTACAAATGCATTGCGCGACCTTGATGGTGAGCTTGTACAGCCTGATACCGTGTCCAGAGACGAATTTGCAGGTCTTCCCCAGAATCTTGTTGACAGTATGTATAAAGGTATAATCTATGCAGGGGTTTATCTTGCGAATCCTGTTGATACACTTATCCGAAACTTTCTCAATTATGGTGTTGACAGCACCGCAGGTGACAGAAAACACCTCATTGCATTCGGGGATGATATAGGCTGGTATGCAAACACATACGGCAGAGATTCTGTCTTCTTTAATCCCTATTTAAAGGCAAGGTATGTTCAGGATGATGCATCATCAAGGACGGATAACGATACGATAAAATGGGTGAGTTTTGGGCAGGAGGAGTTTTCCATAACATCACCATACCCGGACCTCGTGCTCCCGTACACACCTGATTCTGCGATAGACACCATAAACAACGGAGATACAACTTATGCATACATTAATCCGTCCTCAAGATTTTTGCTTGATATTAACGGGGATTCCACTGAAACGCCGGGGGGTCTTTATATAAACGAATTGTCTTATATTGCGCATTACATGCCGTTTCAGGCAGCAGATATTGACAGTCAAAAGGACCTTGACACGCTGATGAGCAGGCTGATGAACTGGCCTGACAGCAATAAGATGCCAGTTGTGTGCGATTCGGGCAAATTGATAGGGCCTGATTCCATAACAGTGGCACCAGGTGCAGAGACTGATACGATTTACGGTACTGCATCGGCAACAAATAATTGTTGGGCTGTCATAAGATATCCTGCGATAGTAGCACAGGTAGGCTGGGGTCCTGACAACAGCCTGCCATGGGAAGGCGGCTGGCACTGGTTTGATGCAGAGATAATTAAAAATGTACACTGGGAAGATGGCAACAACTACTGCCATGTAATAGACACATTTGCAGGCACAATGATAGCACCGAACACACCCGGTCATTATGATTACTGCTACAGGTTCGCAAAGGGTATGCAGAGTGATACATTTGGTCCCTGGATATATGCGGACTTAAACGGAACAACGCAAAAAGGTACAAAGACCTATGCATACGGGTATAACCCTCATGAGGCTGGAGATATGAAAGTCTTGTGCAATTATGACATACAGGTTGATTCCATAGAGGTAATAGGCAGGCACTGGATAGGAGATACCGACACGGTTTTTGTTTACTACACGAACACAGGTGTGTATGAGGATACGTTTTCGGTATTTGCAGGGGAGAATGGCTATGTGGAAGACAGTGCTTCAAAGCTGCATCTTTCGTCAGGTGCAAGGGATGCATCAAAGCTACATGTAAAATACACGACGCAGGGCAATGATATGGTGAGGGGATTTGTCAGGTTTTACAGTGACCAGGATGCGAGCAATGACACGGCAGAGAAGGTCATATGGGTTTACCCTGTAGGGATTTACTATATTCAGGGGTTTTCGGGGACATGGCCTCCATCTGGATGGACAGTGGAAAATGAATCCTCTTATGGGTGGGAGCAGGCAACCGACAGTATAAGCGGAGACCCGTCCCAGTTAGATGGGGTATTTGCGCGTTTTGACAGTTGGTATGCTGCGTCCGGAGACACGGGCACTATGATTTCACCTTATATAAAGATGTGGAAAGAGGTAAATATAAAATACTATTTTTATTACATAAACACAGATGGCAGTGACTCTGTTTTTGTCTATCATGCCTTAAACGGCGGTGCCTATGTGCTTGATACTGCCCTGGGCGTATCGTCAAACTGGAGAAAATATGACATTGATATTCCATCCTTAAAGGGCACAATAGACAGCCTTAGTTTAAAGTTTATAGGATTAAGCGATTACGGGTATACCAATCCCGGTGTTGATTCCGTAGTTATCCTTGATGTAGGTCAAATAGGTGTGAGAGAGGATAAAGAGCATATTCCGCTTGCGCTTTCAAAACCGTATCCCAATCCTTCAGTCAGGGGATTCAATATAAGGTTTTCAGTACCTGTAAAGGAAAAAATAGCCATAAACATCTATGATACACAGGGCAGGTTAATATCAAGGCCAATTAATGGTGAAGTTGAAAGCGGAATACACATTGTAAAATGGAATGGCAGGGACAGGAACGGACGCAGAGTGCCCGAAGGCATATACTTTATAGAATTAAAAACGGATAAAAAGAGACTTTTGAAGAGAGGGATTCTTGTAAGATAAATATTTAGAGCTCCGTTAGCATTTCTCTGTAAATGTATTTTCCGGTTTTCCGTACAAGTGATGTGAGCTTGCTGAATAATGCCTCTTTCAATATTTTGTCCTCTGTTATTTTGAAAAGCTCAAATTGGGAGAACAGGGCTGTTTCTGGGTCTGATGATTCTATCAGGTTTTGCAGCATATTGACGGATTTTTCTCTGTCTCCCTTTTTATACAGCAACTTTGCCTTTATCACGGGCAGCATATTGCTGCGAAAACCTGTTCTGGAAATTGCACGCTCTTCCCTTTCAATAAAGACAGATGCACCTTCTATATCACCCGAGTTCAGGCATATCTGAGCGGCTGTTTCGAAAAAGATACCGGCATAAAAAGCAAAGCGCTCTTCGTCAATCAGATTAATGGCCTTTTTTGCATAAGTCATAGCCTTTTTCAGCATACCTCTGTGCATGTAAAGCTCTGCAAGATTGTTGTAAATAATGGCTGTGCCCAGGCTGTCTCCCAATTCTTCAAAGGCCCTCTGGGCCTTGTGGAAATATAAGGATGCGAGCCTCCATTTTCCCATTTCACTGTAAGCAGTACCTATTGTCATCATGCACTGGGCAGTGCCGTATCTGTCTCCTGTCTGTCTGGCAAGTGCAAGGGATTTTTTAAGGTAGTCCAGCCCTTGCTGCACATTATTCGTTTTCAAATACGTTATGCCAAGATGAAAAAGTCCCTTGCTTCTGTCCAACTTAAATAATGGAGATTTAAGCAGTTTAACGGCTCTCTCAAATGTGTCTTTTGCTGTTTCAGCCTTTCCCATATTGTCATAGACCATGCCCATGTTGCCGAGTGCTTTTGCCTGAGTATCAATATCATGAGCTGCTGCAGCATATTTCTCGCTTTTATCAAGGTAGAACAGAGACTTTGCTGCGTTTCTGTTCTGATAGAATGTCCCCAAATTGAGATAAACTTTGGCAAGTCCCTTCTTATTCCTGGATTTCTTGTATATGCCTTCTGCTTCGGTGAGGTATGAAAGGGCCTTTTGGGTGTTTCCAGCAAGGTAAAATGCAAATGCACCGCGGTACAGAGCCCATGCCCTTATGCTGCGCGGCGTATCCAATGATTCTGCTATGCCTTTGTACAGCTCCACGGCCCTGTCGTTATTACCCATAATTCTCAGCACACCCGCCTTTTTCAGTATGTACTCGTAAAATTTTCTTGTGCCGGGCTTTATGTATGAAAGGGCAGTACTGTACAGAGAAAGAGCCCTTTTGTTTTCATAGGAAGCTTGTGCAGTTTCGGCGGCAATAGTGCTGTAATAAAGGGCTTTTGTTTTTACTTCAGCTCTGCTGTAATGATAGGCGAGCAGATGTGCATGGTCTTTTGTGTTTTGTTTGTACTTGTTTTCCAGTGCATGAGCAACTGACCTGTGAATCTTTCGCAAGTGTTTTTTCATCTCCATGTCATAAGCTGCATGTGCAAGCAGTGCGCTTGTAAAACTGTAAGCATTGTCGGATATATGATACCATACATGCTCTTTGCCTCCCATGTCAAGTAGCTCCAACAGCTTCTTCCTGCCAACTCCCAATGTAGATAAGAGAATACTCGTATCGAACAGAACGCCCTGTACAGCAGCATGCTTTATGGCTTCCTTCAACTGTGGATGAAATGTGTCCATTCTTGCAACCATGATACTGGAGATACTTCCGGGCAGTTCCTCCGCTTCTCCTTTCATTTCAACATAGCCATGAGATACGCTTAAGAGCCGCTTATCACTGAGGAAACGAAAAATCTGCTCAATAAACAGGGGGTTACCGCGTGTCCTTGCAAATACAGTATTTAAAAACTCCCTCTTTACCTTTGCACCGGCAATCACCTCAAGCAGTCTTTTTACATCAGACTTCTTCAGAGCTTGCAGATTCAGCTCCAATATATCATGCTGCATTTTGGCAGAGAGAGGGATTTCCTTACCGGATACTACAGGCAATACTGGAAACTCCCGGGATGCTCCGATTAACCTGTTCATGAGCTCTATGCTCTGATCATCCATATTTTCCGCATTATCAAAGATCAATACAGCATTATTTAAAAGAGAATAGGAT
>JALTEL010000645.1 GCA_027073945.1 Caldifarciminota bacterium
GTTTTGAAAAAAGAAATGAAAAAGCACTTAGATGAATTGATATATGAATGGAGGTTGAAAAAGATGAAACTGAGCAAAGAAGAATTGGAAAAAATAAAAAAATTTGGGAATATAGTAAGCAAAACCCATGATAAGAATCCGTCTCTTCTCTACAAATTAGACAGAGCCCGAAATGATGCAGATTTCTGGAGCGCAATGAGAGAGATTTCAAAGGGACTGACGATGCTGAAGCTAACAGATTTAAAGATGACTACTCCTGGCGCAGTAGAGGACATCGTCCAGATAACAAACAGAGATGGGATTGACTGGGAAGAAATTAGAGATCTTATTGTGATGTACTCTTCAATGAGCATTGCAAAAGCTAGACTAGCAAGAGGTGATTAAAGTGAAAGGAATAGGAATTGTATGGCTATCAAAAACAGATTTGACAAACATAAACTCTGGAGAAGGAGAAAGTAACCTCATAGATGTAAAAAAGTACAAAACGGAAGGGAAAGAATTTCCATACGTCTCTGGACAGGCGATGAGATTCTATCTCAAAGAAGCAATAAGAAGAAATCTGGATGATAAGGAATACATGTGTGTACCAAATGAAAAGGGAGAGACTTGTGGTAACATAAAAAAATGCATCGGTTGTGATCTCTTTGGTTTTATGCTCACCACTAAAGGCGAAAAAAGAGGAGAGGGGGGTGCAAGCGTCCGGGTATCTCCTATAAAAGTTTCTCCTGCAATGGGATTACTTCCTTTTGATGAGAACTCTACATTAGATTTCCTCACGAGAAAGCATAGGAAAGATACCGGGGAAATGGAAGGAGATATTGTAAATGTAGAAATAGGAACAAATATTTACAAAGTAGGAATGAGTATAGACATAAAAAGAATTGGCGCAGAAGAGGAAATAGGAGAAGACAGGCAGATAAGAATAAAAGATTTTGTTGAAAAAGAAAAGAAGATACAGAGGATTAAAAAAGCCTTGGAAGCAATAAGATATCTTACAGATTATTCGAAACAAGCGAGACTCCTTACAGACTTCTCTCCAGATATCATCCTAATATCTCTGCAAAACATCTACTCTCACAGAATCCAAAAAGCATTCGCTTTAAATCCGCAAACGCTAGAGATAGATACAAATAGGCTTAAGGCCATCTCAGAGGAAGTACTTGAGTATTCTTCAAACATATACTTTGGAATACTTCCGGGGATAGTAAAAAATGAGGATGATGTCAGAAGAACAATGGAAAGCATTGATATTCCTGTAACAACTCCAAAAGAGGCAATATCAGCTGCTGTGGAAAACATCCAGTTGTGAGGTTAAGTCATGTATGGATTAAAGATACGACTGGAAGCGCCCTACTTTGCATCATTTCGTAGGCCAACTTCCACCTCAACCCTTTTAACCTTCTCTCTTCCACCCTTTACAACAATTAGAGGCTTGATTTCTAATGCAATGGGTCTGCCTCGGGACGATCTTATGTTGCAGGAAACCCAAATAAAGATAGGTATAAAGCCTATAATTCATGCAAAAGCAAATAGAGAAACTGCAAAAATTCTGAAATTTAAGGGGGGAGAACACTTAGTGAGGAGATTTTCTTCTTCACCCATGCACCGAGAATTTTTAGTAGAAGCATCATATTACATTTATCTCGTGGGTAAATCCGATAATATAAAAGAAATTGAAGACGCCCTGAAAAATCCACACAGGTTCCTCTATCTCGGTTCCTCTGATGATTTTGTAGATGTTCATGTTGAGAAATCACTTGAAGTAGAAGAGGCAGAGACAGAATACATTGATTCTGCAATTGAAGGTATCTTTGAAGGTTGTACCATAGAGAAAATACCGTATAACTTCCATAAAACAGGTAGAAAATACTCTGTAGAATATAAGACAATGTCTGTGCCAAAAAAATTCCCATATATGTTAAAAGAACCAATTAAATTATATGTGTTTGGTGAAGAAAAAATTTCGTGTATATAGGTGTGAGATAATGTCAGATTTTTATGCAAAGAGAGAAGAAGTAGGTGATAAAACATTTTTTCAGACTCTTGAGGGACATACAATAGATGCCCTTCTAATTCTCAGACAATATATGAAAGAATACAATGGATTTTTAGAAGATTTTTGCAAAAGGTGGAATATTCCAAAAGACAAACTATTTAGGCACCTCTTCTATACTGTTTATCTACACGATATAGCAAAGCTTACTAAGGAATTCCAAAGGAATATAAAAAATGCACTTCATTCTGCTGAATATCCTCATGCATATTATGCCGTATTTATTTTGCAGGATATTGATAACTTTGAGCCATTAATTAACGATGTTCCCTTAGAGTTTGCAGCAATAATGGGACATCACACTCAATTGTACAAAAATATATACGCTATGATAGACAGAACTCCAACCTACTTAAAAGACGCAATAGAAGAATTCATTGATGATATGGAAAATATATATCATAGATTGGAGTTCGATTCTTTTTTTGAGTTTAAGAAACTTAGCTTGAAAAAGAACGCTTTAAGTCCTTTGACTCCACTTAAAATGAGTAGGGAAAGGGAGAAATTTATAAGAAATATTGTGAAAAAATACATGGATGATGGCAAACCATCCAAAAACGCAAGGCTTATAAAGGCCACATATTCTTTGATATTATCCGCATTACAACTTTCTGATGACTATTCTAGTTTAAACTTCAGTGAAACAATAAAAAATATGGGCGGAGTGCAGGAAGAAGTTGATGTTATGGCATCTGTCTTTTTGTCTCCAGTCTCCATAATTGACCCCAGTAAATACACACTCAAACTTCCAAAAGATGGGAGAGAAATCGTTAAAAAAGGAAAAAAACTCCGAAACTTCCAGAAAGAGGCTGAAGTTGCTACTAAAAAGTCTGAATTTCTCTTTGCACCATGCGGTCGTGGGAAAACTGAAGCGGCTCTATTGTGGGCATTTTCCGTGGCTGAGAGATATAAGAAAAACAAGATCATATTTGCTCTTCCCACCCAAGTAACGTGCAACGCAATGTATGAGCGATTGAAAAAAGAATTCGGAGAAGAAAATGTTGCCTTATATCATGGAAAAAGCCTAATAAAGCTAAAGGAAGAGCGTAGTGAAAATGATGTGACCGAAACTAATGACACTCTAGATATAAAAGAAATAAGCTCTGAAAACTTTAAAGGAAAGGTTTTTTTTAAACCAATAACTGTTACAACCATAGATCATATAATTCTCTCGTTTGTTCATGGTTTTTCTCAATCTGATTTTTCGCTAGGAAATCTACTTGATAGTTGTGTTATATTCGACGAAATCCATTACTATGACCGTGTCACCATGGGGCATCTTTTTGACTTGTTTCCCCTTATGGATTATCTTGATATCCCACATTTTTTAATGTCTGGGACATTGCCAAACTTTCTAACTGAAATGTTTGACTATCCTGTCTTAGTTGACGAGGAAGGGCTAGGATACCGACCATTTAAAATTAAAAAATATGAGGAAACATTGGTGTCGAGAGATGAGGGAATTCGGCTCGTCAATAAAGATAAAATAGAGGAAATCATTGAAAATTACGGTCGCGGAATGTCTCAGTTTGTGATATTAAATACCGTAGAAAGGGCAAAAATGTTTTATAAGGAACTAAGTGGAAGAATTCCTGCAGTTCTTTACCATTCACAGTTCACATATATGGACCGAGTTTCAAAAGAGAAAGAGATACTTAGATTAGAAGAAGAAAGGAAGAGATTGAATAAGCCATATCTTTTGATTGCCACACAGGTTATTGAGGTGTCGTTAGATATTTCGGCAGACATTATGTATTCTGAACTTGCCCCTGCAGATGCTTTAGGCCAAAGAGCTGGAAGATTAAACAGAGGGGGCAAAAGCTGGGACGACAAAGATAAGAAGTACATATTAAACATATTCAAACCAGAAAGTTTTAGGCCATATTCCGAAGATATAATGGAAAAAACAGATGATGTTTTAAACAAGTTTGATAACATTCCTGTCTCATATATTGATATAAAAAAGATGTGCGATTCAATATACTCTGATTATCAGGCGGAAGTCAGCAATTTTAAGAGATACTTTTTTGAGTCTATTGTTTTTGGTCATAGACCGTCAGAAATATCTACTGAAGACGAAGAGGGAAGAAATTTTTCCACGAGAGCACAAGATTTTCTTTATATAAATGTCATTCCTTGTTCAATTTACAAAGAAATGGGCGAAAAAGCTTTTTCAGTTCAATATATGGTAAAAATACCGTATTATGTATTTGAAAATGACAGAGAGAATTTCAAAATAGAGAAATACAAAAAGAGCTGGTTTATAATTGCAGGCTACTATTATGATTCAAAAACTGGTTTTGATTTCGGAAGAAAAGAACATTGCCTTAATTCCAATGTACTATAAGAGAAGAAACGCGTCGTCATGCATAATAATCCTCGCCGAAACCGTTTATATGCCCCCACAGCATAATGTTTGCCAAACATAATAACAGGCATTGTCTCCCTTCAAAGACCGCCGAAACCCATAAATACTAAAACTATCATCACAGGAATGATTCCCATGACGATAGATTTCATAGATCGGCAAAGTGAGATTGCAAGGCTGAGAAAACTCTCGAAGATGGCCTCTCCTCCATTCATTGTTATAACCGGCCGGAGGCGGGTGGGGAAGACCCGGCTTGTGCGGGAGTTCCTGAAGGATACGGAAAATGCCCTGTATCTTTTTGTCGAAGAGAAGAGGGGCGATGTTCTCCTGCATGAGTGGTCCGGAGAATTCGGAGAGGATATTGTATTCGGCTCATGGGATGCATTTCTCAGAACTGCACTGCAAAAGTATTCCGTGGTGGTCATCGACGAATTCCAGAACTTCCTCAGAATAGACCCCTCGTTCTTCTCGACCCTCCAGAAGGTTGTGGACGAGGAAAAGCACAGTGCCATGCTCATAGTCCTCGGCTCGTATATAGGCATGATGAACCGCATATTTGAGGAGAGAAAGTCCCCGCTTTTCGGCAGGGCCACGGAGATATGGCGTCTTCCCCCTCTCCCCATGAAGGATGTGTTCCACTGGCTGCACGGAGATCTAACGGAGAAAATATCCCTTTATTCCATGTTCGGAGGCTATCCGAAGTACTATGTGGTGCTTTCACAATACGGGGTGGAAAGCGCCGAGCAGGCATGGAAAGAACTGATAATCCCAAAGTATGCGCCCCTGAGTTCCGAGCCGTACACCATGCTTCTGCAGGAATTCGGAGGGGAGTACAGGGCCCATTTCTCCATTCTGGAGGCTGTGGCCAGCGGCAGGGCTACATACACGGAGATTGCAGACTACACACACCTATCAACCACCACTCTTCCAA
>JALTEL010000646.1 GCA_027073945.1 Caldifarciminota bacterium
CAGTTCGTTGGAGAAAAAGACGCCGGAAACAGGGGAAAGCTGCCGGACATCTGCTACCCATGTCACGTCAAATTCCGCCAATCTCTCCCTTTGGACCTCCATGAGTGAAGGGCTTTTCTCCACAATGAAATAATTTGTCCAAACGCCAAGCACGTAAAGTTCCGCTAAAATGTCCTGTGCAAGTGCCCCGTTTCCAGCCCCCATCTCGACAATGGTATCTGTCCCTGTTCCCTCCAGCATTTCCAGTAACTGGTGTGCTACCATCGCTCCAAACAGGGGGCCAAGGGAACTTGAGGTATAATAATCCCCCTTTTTCCCAATCTGCCCAGACCGGGAGCTGTAGTACCCTCCCTCCGGGTGGTAGAGGGCCATCTCCATGAAATCCCGGAAAGTCACCGGCCCTTTCGTTTTTATGGTATCTCTCAGGATAGTTTCCAATAACGTCACCAGCAGCTTCTCAGGCCTCAAAGAAAACGGACATACACGTTAAGCCCGCCTGCGCCTTCCGAATCTCGGAAACATCGAGGGAGATCACAGTCCGTCCCATAGCTTCAAACATTTTCCTTGTTTTTGGACAATCGGAAGGTAACAGGACAACATTATCCATGGATAAAAAGCTCAGCCCTTCCGCTTCGTTTTCATCGGCTTCAGTCACCTCAAACCCGGAAAATATGGAGCGGTCAATCCCTGTTCTGGACAAAACGATTGTTTTATCCCCCAAACAGTTGGCAACTGATTTCAGATGCAAAGCATCCCCGATAGGGACGGGAACAACCTCACAGGTTTCACCCGCCCAACGGGCAAGGGTTGCAATTCCTGCACCATTCGTCCGATCCGTTCTACCAACAAAGATTTTACCCCCTATTTGGAGAACATCTCCCCCATCCAAGGTCGCCGGCACATTCATAAAGGTAAGTTCAAGGAAATGCCCTAAGACCTCTGCCACGGCTGCCTCCTCCCCCCGGCGCGAAGGGGCGCCCGGCCGGGTAATCAATGCCCGACCGCCTAACACCACCGCCGTGTCCTCCACGAAGGGACAGTCGGGAAGTCGGTCATCGGGAGGCAGCATAATCACGACGCAGCCGAGTAAAGAAAGGGCATCTACATATGCCTTATGCTGCACACGTGCGAGAGGTATGTCAATCGCCTGCGGGCCTACTTCCGGTTTGATACATTGGTCAAAACTGTCAGGAATGCCACGAACAAGGGCATATAGCGTCTTTTGTCTCTGATTATCCATAAAATTATTATAACCAATCAGTTGGTAAAGGAAAAGAGAGGCAAGGCCTGAACCAGGGCCACCATGCTTGGGCTGTTAGCAAAGAGGCCCCCGTCGATATATCCGTCCGCCGCGGGAAAGAAGGTAGGTACCGGGCTGGTGTAAAGGGCAAGAGCAGGAGGTGTGGCGTATATGCTGTGCTATTGGAAGTGTATCCTCCAACCTATTTTTTTATCTCTGCCCAAAGGTCCGTTTCACCGGTAATGATGCGGAAGTGAGGGATACCTGCTTTGTTTATAACCTCCCTTAATTTGTCAGGCGAACTGTAAGCCTTTACATCCTTTCCTAACGATCGGTCTCTCAAAGATTTCATCCTCTTTAATTCTTCTTTGGTGACATATCGCCCAAACCCGCCGCCAATAAAACCAATGCCTCCTTTTTTAAGTACTCGATAGATTTCTTTAAAGACCTGCACTTTATCTACCCAGCAATGATATGAACCTCTGCTGATTACAAAATCGGCAAATTCGCTACAGAAAGGCAGGTCAATTGCATCCCCCAACAGGGGAATGATTATATCTGTCAATTGTTCTTTTTCAATGTTTATTCGTGCTACTTCGTATATGGCCTTGACATTTTCCAATCCATATATTTTTAATCTACACTTTTCGCACTGTTTGTATAGCTCAATTGCGAAAACAGCCGTGCCACAGCCCACATCCACAGCGATACCTTCCAAGATGCCGTAGTCCTCAACGATTTGTTTGGCTGTAGAAATAATCGCGGGCATAAAGTTTTCTTTGACCTTTTTATCAAAACGCCTGGCCTCCAAAAGGTCCATTTCGGTGTAATCAGCAGGAACGCGTTCCTCGGGCATGATACTGTTCTCCTTTTAATCTCTTAGACATTTTCCTCGGGCATTTCTATAAGGGAGTGGGGGATAGAAAAGGTCACAACTTGCTGGTATTTCTGGGAATCTTTGATTACCTCTCTATCTACCATTGTGTGAAATTGTATCATATTTCTATGACCTTGCCCACGCCACCCTTAATGACCTTCTCAGGATAGCGCAATTTTATTTCTGTTTTAAATTGGGTACAGTGAGCTGCACATATCAAGTCAAAATCCTTCAAGGACTCTGGCCTGGTTCCATGCAAGCCGCCTATAATGCCATAGATACTTCCAAATTGAGAGGCTGTCTTTGAAATATGTTCCATTCTTGGATGTGAACATCCCACTATAATTACAATACCTCTTTTGGTTTCAACGCAGAGCGACTGTTCTATCCCTTCCAACTCACCTGTAGAATAGATTCCCTTATAGATTTCCCCCGGCTTTTCTACTTTGATTACCTCCTTCGCATGACCCAATCGTTGGAAAGAAGGAGGGATCCAAAGCTTAACTTTGTCGTTCTGGCCGAGCAAAGCTGAAAGCCCTCCTGTATGGTCAAAGTGAGCATGAGAGATAAAGACGTCCTCGATTTCATCAGGTTTTATATTCAGCTTTTTCATATTGTAAAGTAATATGGAGCCATTGGCACCGGTATCAAAAAGTATTTTCCTGTTGTGTGTTTCTACAAGACATGAAAAGCCCCAGTCTGCCCGAAGATCTTTTGTGAATGCAGTGTTATCATAAACAATAGTGATTTTCATTTTATCCCCCCCATTTCCTCAATTTTTCATCCATACTCCCATCCGGAAGCATCCAATCCGGATGCGGCTCATATCTTTCCTCCATCTGATAACGGATACAACTTTCCCAATCTCCCTTGCAATATAGCTCCACCCATTTCTTGTCTAATTTCCCTTCCTCAAAAAACTCCTTCATGGGACATACAGGATACCACTTGCAATCGCTTAACAAGACTTTCAATCTATGGTAGTTTTCCTTCATTTTATCTTGAATATCGGGATTATGAAGCATGGCAGCAGGGTGTTGCAAGGGGAGAATTTTCCTGCTGTTGGCTAACAGAAGTTTTCCATAAACTGCATAGAATTCCTTTTTAGAGGGCGCAGGCAGGGAATATTTCTTAAAGATATAATGGGTTGCATAATAGCCCAGAGGAACCAGTACCCTTGGGTTTATCAATTCTATTTCCTTGTCTAAATAAGCGCTGCATGCATCAATTTCATCCTGCTTTGGTTTTCTATATCTCGGCAACATGCATTTAATCAGATTGGTCATATACAGGTCACCCCTTTTTACGCCAGATGACCTTAATAACTCATTCAATACCTTCCCTGAGGGTCCAATAAACATTATTCCTTCCCTGTCCTCATTCTCTCCAGGCGCCTGGGCAATCAACATGAGTTTAGCATTGAGATTGCCCTCCCCACAAATAGCATTTGTTCTGGTCTTTGAAAGCCGGCATTTATGGCATTGCTGTATCTTTTTATTCAAGTCACCAATTTTCATTGCAACATTCCTCTATTCAGCGTGTCTTCAGCATCTGTAACAGATAAAATATCATATAACTCATCACATCCTTTTATGAGTTCATCATTTTTAATCTATGAATGGCTCGTAACTTGTTTTGATATTCCCTATTTCCAGCAGAAATGCATCGTTTTCTTCAGGAAGGCCTATCGAAATTCTATAAAAGCCATCTAACCAATCGATCGATAGATCCTTTATTATTATTCCTTTGTCTCTCAATTTTTTAGCAAGATTTGGGATCTTACATTTAATCAGAATAAAATTCGCTTCTCCTGGGAAAATCTCAACTCCCAATTTATCCAATTCATCTTCTACTCTTTTCCTTTCCCCTATAATCCTTTTAATGTTCTCGTTCACATACTCATAACTTTTTAAAGCCTCAATTGCCGCGGATATGGTTGGAGCGGGTAAGAATCTTGGGAAGTCAGATAATTCCGTTAAAAAGTAGTTTCCTGCTATAAGGTATCCAAGCCTAAGTCCTGCCAGTGAAAATGCTTTGTCCATCGTCCTTGCAATTGCAAGATTGGGGTATTTTTCAATTAGATCTATGAATGTATGTCTTGCAAATTCGTAGTATGCTTCATCTGCCAAAAGAAGCACATTTTCATTTTGAAGTATTTTCTCCACAAAACTTTTATCTAAAACCATTTTCCCTGTTGGATTATTGGGATTATCAATGATTATAAGCGTGGGTTCATAGAGCTCATCTAAAATTATCTTTTGCTTCAATTTAAATTTGGGCGGAGAAATCTGATATTTTACGATTTTCTTAGCGGTTTTAGCGGCATGTTCTAAGGCCGGAAAGAACGTGGGGTTGATCATGATAAGCTTTTTATCTTTTGAAAATATGTTGACAATCTCCCTTAAAATAAACTCGGAGCCGGGGCTTAAAATTATTCTCTCTTTGGAAATGTTGTTATAGGATGCCAGTAACTCTATTAGGTTGTTGGAATGTTCTAACTCGGAATATCTATTGATATTATTCATCCCCTGCTTTGCCGCTTTAAGGACATTTTCAGGAGGGGGGTATGGATTTTCATTCATATTTAGCTTGATCATCATTTTACTTCTACTATTGTTTCTTCATTATATCCTGAGATCACCTTCACAAATTTTCTTAACCTTCTATCCACTTCTGCATCTCCTGTGTCTACTCTTAAACACTCCAATTTTGATATTTTACCTGCGGTTGAAACAATTATTATATTATCTTCTCCAACTAACCTTAGCACTCCCGGGGTGATCTGTTTGCTGCCTCTTCCAAAGATAAAGCCGTTTCCTCCAATAGGAGTAACAATGATTTTTGCTTTTTTATATTTCTTTATTAACTTTATCAATCCCCTTTCATTCAAATCCTTTCCCACCAGTTCCTTATTATAAACTGAATCTACGCCAAGCAAGGTTTTATTAACGTTAAGTTCATCGGCTATACTTTTTACTGTTGTCCCCGGGCCAAGAATATAGAGTATATCCTTCTCCATATTCTCAACAATATACCTGGCAATCTCTCCCTTATTTTCCGTTTCTGGTTTACTCGTGGTAGATGGCTCTTTACCTCCTTGAAGAAGTGATTTTGTTTTTGGGACCTTTAAATATCCGTATAGTTTTGCAGCCAGCCTGTTATCTCTAAATGCGTCTTCGTCAATATCGAGAACTTCTTTCTCTATGAATTCTTTTGCGTAAG
>JALTEL010000647.1 GCA_027073945.1 Caldifarciminota bacterium
TATCATTTCAACAGGCTCAGCTTTTACTTTATCAAGTACGGAAACCAGCTTTTTTCTGAACGTTTTACTATGCGTTTTACTTTTTTTATCAGCTACACTGAGCTTGCTGCTTTTTCCTGTTGATGTGGTTTTTTTAATCTCTTCAACGACTAATTTGGCTTTTTCTCTCGGGATACCAAGCTTTTCTGCAGTTTTTAAAATTGAATTATACTGTTCTTCGGTAATATTTCCACTTTGAGTCAATGGCAGGGTGAATTTTCTCAATGTTGCCATCTTCTCAACTATCTCAAGGTCAGCCAGTGCTTCACCTGCATTTCCAAAACGCTTTGTTGTATCCACACTCGTCATTTTTATAACAAATTCTATAAATTCCTGTCTGAAAGTCGATAATATACTGTAATTAATTTTCTTTGTGGTTTTGTCTACAAAACGGGAAGGGGAAAGTGCCGTCAGCATTTCCATTGTGACTATACCAAGCGAAAAAAGGTCACTGGACAGAGATGGCTCTCCTCTACGCTGCTCAGGGGAGACATACCCTTTTGTATATATAATGGTTTTGTGCTTAAGGGCTTCTGGAGAGAGCT
Source organism: Caldifarciminota bacterium (assembly GCA_027073945.1). The sequence goes on from JALTEL010000647.1 coordinate 585, forward strand.
CCTTAACAGCCCCAAAATCCACAAGATACGCTCTGCCACCGCTCAAAATAATATTCTCGGGTTTAATATCTCTGTGAACAAGCGGTGGGTCCTGAGTTTGAAGATAATTGAGAGTATCCAGTATATCTTTGAGAATTTTTACCACTTCATCCTCAGGTAACTTGCCTTTTGTCTCTATTATGACCCTTAAATTTTTTCCATCTATGAAATCCTGCGCAAGGTAAACCTTACCCCTATCTTCGAAAAAACCATGAATCTTCGGGATTAATGGATGATTGAGTCTTGCGAGAATCATGCCTTCTTTGGTTATAATTGAAGGGCCTTTTTTTCTCTCAAGGAACTCTTTTAAAACAACCTTTCTACCAAAAAGCAGTTCATCAGTTGCAAGATATGTACTTCCAAATCCTCCCTGGCCTATCATTCTCACTAATCTGTACCTTCCCTTTATTAATCTTGTTATAGGCTTGAGAGGACTGCCGCATACTTTACAAAACTCGGCGGAATCCGGATTTTTTGCACCGCATACCTTACAAATAACAGTACCTTCTGTTAGCGGTGTCCCGCATTTATGACAGAATTTTGCATTATCCGGATTTGATGCACCGCAAAGAGGACATATTTTTGTCATTCGAATAGTCTATTCTTTTTTATCTTCCCGACAATCATTGTTATGTTGTCCACACCGCCGCGCTCAAGAGCAAGACTGAGAAGGTCTGTTGCATTGCTGTTTATATCATCCTTTTTGAGAATATCTTCTATTTCTGCAAATTTAATCATATCGGTAAGTCCGTCCGAACAAAGTAATATTTTCATCTCCCCGCTAACAGTGTACATGGAAATATGAGGTTCAATTTTTTCAAAATCCATAATGCCTATTGCCTGAGTCAGGGATTTTCTGTTCGCACTTGATATATCGTCTCTTGACAGCTTTATAAGTCCGTTATCATCAAGCAGTAAAATTGAAGAATCACCAACATTAAAATACCATGCCACAGAATCAATGAAGAGTATGCCTGCCACAGTGGCTCCCATCTTTTCCCTTTCACTGTTAGCTCCTTTGTTCCTTGTATGTATGGTATTATTGGCACGCTGCAGTGCCCTTCTTATAAGCGGGGTCATATCCTGACTGGTATCACGGATTTTAACAAGACCCATTAATATCTCTTCATTAATAAGACTGACAGTCATTTGACTGGCAACTTCCCCTTTTTTATGCCCTCCCATGCCGTCTGAGACTATAAAAAGTCCCATGTACTGATGCATCGGATAGATACCAGAATACATGGCTCTTGTCAGCTCTGAAACAACATAGTTATCCTCATTATGTGTTCTAACAAGTCCTACTGAACTGACAACAGCATGGTGAATTGTAACTTTAGAATAGGAAGAAAAAAAGCTAAAGAACTCCTTACCAAGGTTAATGATACTATCAAAGTCTTTTGACGACACATCTTTCAAAAATGCACTGAAGGCACTTTCCTTTGAAACTGGCAAATTTTGCAAAATTTTAATCAACCATTTGTCCGGCCTAAGATAACCATCCCTTTCAGACCCTGCAATTTTTACCAATAGCCTGGACTTAGCATCTACCAAAATACTTTGATAATCTTCTGATATATAAATAGTTCTTAATTTTGTAATTGCGTTGAAAATTTCAAAGATAAATGCGGTTTTTTTATCAAGTTCCAGCGCCTTCCAGTATTCCTCAATACTATAAATCGGGAACTCCGGACTTAAAACAGGAAATTGCTCATGCTCAATTTCAACAATATCATAAAATAAACCCTGCTTGGAGTAAATTATATGCTCAACATCCACCGGCTTTTTACGCTCAAGTGAAATATCTTCTTCCTTCAATATCGTATAATTTTCTTCTTGCTCCACTATTTTGTATCTTTCATCATCCAGATTGTCAATATGCGAGAGTACCACCACTTTTTTCTTCAACTCATGCCCGCAGTGCGGACATATCTCTTCTTCAAGATTAACTATTTCAAAGCAATTCTCACATATATTCTTGGATAAATCAAAGCCACAATGCGGACAAAACTGCGCATCATCCGCAACTACACGTCCACAGTGGGGACACCTTTTCTTTCTATTCATTTTCCTCCAATGTAAATTTAAAACCTTTGTCTCTCCCGATTTCAAAACTCTCCCCTGATCTTAACGGATGCGGTACTCCTCTTTCTACTGGTTTTCCGTTGATTCTTGTTCCGTTTGTAGAACCGAGGTCCTCTATATACACCCGCATGCTATTGCCGTCCAGTATTATATTCAGATGCCTTCTTGACACAATACCCGAACCTTCAAAGTTGGACAGGTCCACATCAGGAACCATATCTCCGCTTTTCCTTCCAACAAGCATTTTCTTCACTTTTCCCTTGACAAACGGCAGGTCAACGACAAGGGACAGGTCTCTGCTCACCAATTTAAAGACTGCATCAGGTGTTTCTTCAACATCCGCTTCTGCATCCACACTTCCCTCTGCTTTCTCCATTTCACTATCTACAAGTTTTGCACCGCATACCTGACAGAACTTTGATCCAGCTGGATTCCAATGCCCATTAGGGCAGTAAACGCCGATATCTTCAAGTTCAAGTCCCTCATCTTCGGGAACTGATTCCTGAGGAACTTCCACATCCTTTAGTTCAAAAAGGCATTTTTCACAATATTCTGCAAAACTCTTGTTATGGTAACCACACACAGGACATATCTTATCACTCATCAAGGGCCACCGTTTTTGTTTGTATAATTGTCGTTATCACATCGGCATTATCCAATCTCAATCCCTGTGCTACTTTTGTAATATTATCCTGGATAACCGTTGAAAGTTCTCCATCCTCCAATTTCGTTGCAGTGAGGCTCATGGTCTGAAGCAGTGTCAATGCGCGCTCAGGTGTACCCTCATCCATAAGCTCATTAACCAAATTGCCCTGCAAATATACACTTAGGCGCCTGAGCAAGGCATTCACCTCCTCAGTATCCTCCAGTGGAATCATTTCCACTCCTTCTTCCCATGGAATTTCCTGTTCATTCCCATTCATATCAAAGTAATTTACCTTAAAATCCATTACATATTTAACATTCGGTTCCATAAATACCTGTGCAACAAAGGTTTTTGTCCTACCGGCAAAAATATTTCCCAGTTCAAAGTTCCAGTTTTCTCCATCCCATATGGGCTCTAATTTTATAATCTGAGGCTTTACAATAAAAGCAGGGTTAACATCTGAAAGTTTCACACCTTCACGCAATTTAAAAACCAATTCCACATTCTTTGCAATGGTAGACTTACTTATTTCTATCCTGCGTTTGAACATTTCGAGCAAATCCTCAGGTTTATCCGCATAAAACATTTCGCCCTTGGTCATATCCGATAATTTTTCAAGCAGGGAGGGACTCCATGATTTTCCCAATCCTATGGTAACTATACTTGTCTCGCTTTCTCTCAACTCGTCTGCGATTTTTACACATTCTTCGTCTTCTCCATGCTCGTTAAGGCCATCCGTAAACAAAACCATCCAGTTTACATAATTCTGCGAATCCGCTTTTAAAAGCTCCTTTTTACCCAATAGCATACCCTCATCTATGCAGGTGCCGCCAATTGCATCTATATTATCGATAAGTCTCTTTATTTTACTTATCTTTTCATCATCATCTCCTATCTCTGTACTGGGAAGTAGCACACTCGCCTCACTGTCAAATATTACTATACTTAATATATCGCCTTTCTCAAGCAGAGTTATTGCTCTTTTCAAGCCTTCTTTTAAGTTCGCTATTGGTGCGCCATCCATGGAACCACTCTTATCAATGACAAAAGTGACATTCAACTTAGGGCTTGCAGCGCTTGAAAGTCCTTCCAGATTCATTATAAGAAATCTTTGAAATCCACCTTCAGTCTTTTCAATACCTTTATTAAATCCAATCTCAACATTTATCATAGTTCTATATTATAAAGCCAAATATTCAAATTTCAATCTTTTGTATTTTAATTCGCCTTTTTGTCTTACCAAGAAATGAAATTAATACAAGATAATCTGGTTTTATTTGAGCTTCTATTCTCTCAGGCCATTCTAACAATACAATGCCATCTCTTTTTTCCATAATGTCGAAAATACCACGCTCCAGTATCTCAAGAAAACTGTTTATTCTGTACAGGTCAATATGATAAAATACCCGGCCGTATTTGTTCATATGCCTTATAACTGTGACAAAAGATGGACTTTTTACCATATCTATGTGCCAGAACAAAAGCATACCTCTTATAAATTCCGTTTTACCTGCTCCCATTTCGCCTTTCACAAATACAACTTCACCCTCCTTAATCGCATTTGCAAAACCCTCTGCTATTCTGTAAGTTTGCTGCACATTTTCCGATACAAAAGATGTATCAATTCCTACCATATCTCTCCATTATATAAGGAGCCTTTTCATTTAAAAACTTACTGACAAATGCCCTTACCTCTTCACTATTACTGAACTCAAGTACCCTTTGCGCAACTTGTATTAAATCTTCAAAACAGAGCGATTTAATAAGGGATTTCATCTCAAGAATTAAACTCGGAGTCAGTGAGAACTCAGTTATGCCAAGTCCCATAAGAATGGAAATGCCAAGCGGGTCTGAAGCCATTTCTCCACAAACGCCCACCTGTACATGCTGTCCGCGAGAAGATTGTACCGTATCCCTTATTAGTTTTAAAACAGCAGGATGTAAATGGTTATACAGATATGACACGTTTGTGTTTTTTCTGTCAACTGCAAGGGTATACTGTGTGAGGTCATTTGTTCCTATACTCACGAAATCTATTAATCCATTTAAATTATCCAGAGTCAAAGCAATAGACGGAACTTCAACCATAATGCCAAAATCCGGGCGTTTTAGTTCTTTGCTCTTTCTCAATTTCTTAAATTCTTCAAAAAAAATCTCCCTGGCACGCTCTATTTCCCATTTGCTCGTTATCATAGGTAGCATATACTTGATATTTCCCTCTGAATTGGCTTTGAACACAGCTCTCATCTGGCGCCTGAAAATCTGCTCATTTTTAAGTAAAAGCCTTATGCCTCTCAGGCCAAGAAATGGATTCCTTTCGCTATAGCCATCAATAACCTTATCACCCCCTAAATCGAAAGCTCTTATAATACAAGGGAAAGGGTAAACACTGTGACAAATTCGCCTGTAAATATCAGCCTGAGCATCTTCTTCAAGACTATATTGATAGAACAGCAACTCGGTCCTGAAAAGCCCTATACCACTGGCACCCACTGCTGTAACAAGGTCTATTTCTGAAGGCAAATCAAGATTCGCCATAAGTGTTATCTCCTTGTTATCTTTACTCACTGCCGGGATATCTTTAATATTAGACAATCCTCTATCCTGTTTCTCATATCGTTTCCTTAAATTCTCAAATCTTTCTATTGTAACTTTTGTAGGTCTTATCAACACCTCACCCTTCCATCCGTTCAAAATAATAATCTCTTCATCATTTACTTTCGCTTTAAAATCTCCAACGCCAAATACAGCGGGCACCTTCGAATTGCGAAGCACTATGGCTGCATGAGATGTTCTACCTCCGCCTTTTAGCACAAGGCCTCTGGTATTAGAATTAGCAATTCTTATAGCCTCTTCAAGTGAAATTTCATCTGCGAATACAATAACTTCCTCTTCTTTTAAAACAGTCCTTTTATGTTCTTTTCTATAAAATCTCATGAAATCATTGAAAAGACGTAATAACTCACGTCCGCGCTCTCTCATATACTCAATAGAGCTTTTGCTGAATTTGTTCGACATATCGTCAAGTACTTTAAATGTACTATACTCTGCCGTTCTTTTCTTAACTTTTATATTGTAGTTGACATCCGTCAAAAAGTCTTTGTCACTCAATATATAGATTTGAGACTCAATGAATTTTGAAACTTCAGGAGGTAGGTCTTTGCTGGCACTTTTCAATTCTTCAATTATCTTATTCCTTGCATATTGAAACAGGTCAAGCTCATTCTTAATTTCGCTTTCTTTAATAATTCTCTTATCAGGTTTAATTTCTTTGAATTTCCATATGTGAGCTTTACCAATGGCTATACCGGGAGATACCGGTATACCCTGCATCGTAATTTCCTTTCTACTCCTCACCGAATCCTTCCTTAACAAGCTCTGTAAGGGCTAAAAGAGCTTCTTTCTCGTCATTACCATCCGCTCTTATGGTAATTTCCGTGCCAACAGGTGCTACCAACATCATCATACCCAATATGCTCTTGCCATTGACTTCAAATCCGTCTTTGTCAACAAAGATATTTGATTTGAATTTTTCAGCTGTCTGGACAAAGAGGGTTGCGGGTCTCGCATGTATCCCCAATTTGTTTATAATTTTCACTTTTTTTTCTATCATAGAGACCTTATCTCATAGTCAATCAATGATGCACCGAAATCCTTCTCCAGGAACTTCACAACTTTTTGCAGTTCGCTATCCACCCTGCGCCCGTCATTGGACAAATGAACTATACCTATCTTTGACCTTCTCCATATATCCTGCATGCCAATTTCAGAAACAGAAACATTGAATTTATCCCTTATACGGTCTTTGAGTCTCTTAAGAATGCTTCTCTTTGATTTCAGAGAGTCAGCGTCAGGTATATATAGGTCAACCATAAGCAAACCAACAACCATATTCCTTAAATCTTAAATTTTTCAACCATGTTGAAACAATGTAAAACATCACCCTGTTTCAACTTTTCAAATCCTTCTATTTTAACCCCGCACTCCATGCCTTCTTTAACTGTGTCTACCTCATCCTGAAACCTCTTCAATGAAACTATTTTCCCTGTGTGAAGGACTTCATCGGCTCTTTTTATCCGCACCTTTGCACCTTTCACCAGCTTTCCCTGTGTCACAATACATCCTGCAATATTTCCCACTTTGGATATCCTGAATATCTCCTTTACTTCAGCAGTTCCGAATGACTCTTCTTCATAAACTGGTTTAAGCAAACCTTTAAGCATTACTTCCACATCTTCAAGCAATTTATATATAATTTTATAGGTTCTTATCGTTATACCACGTTCCTTTGCCAATTGTTTTGCTCTGGGGGTTGGTGAGGTGTTAAAACCAAGCACAACCAGCTCGGATGCAGTTGCAAGATCAATATCGCTCTCGGTTATCATGCCTACACCGCTGTGTGCAATAAGCGGCTCAATTTCTCCGACTTTCAAAGATGAAAGCGAATCTATAACAGCCTCAAGTGATCCCTGAGAATCTGCTTTAACTATAACAGAAAGTTTCGTTATTTTCCCTTGCTTTATGCGTTCCTCAAGCTTTTCAAGTATATAAAATGTCTCTCCACTTTGAACCTGCGTCTTCTTTATATTTTTTCTTTTCAATGCAGTTGCCCTCGCCTGCTTTTCGTTATCGACAACAATGAGCATGTCCCCTGCTGAGGGAACTACATTTAGCCCTAATATTTCAACTGGCATGGACGGACCTGCACTTTTAATCACCTTTCCTTTGTCATTAATAATCGCTCTGACTTTTCCGAATGTATCTCCAACTACTATGGCATCCCTGAGCTTCAGAGTTCCGCTTGTAATGATAACCGTAGCAACAGGGCCACGAGAGCGTGAAAGCTTGGATTCAAGGACAATGCCTCTGGCTTTCCCCCTTGAGGTTGTTTTTAGCTCCTTTGTCTCAGCTACAAGCAGAATAGCCTCAAGCAATTCTTCAACGCCCTTTCCTGTCTTGGCAGAAACGGGCACCATTATTGTATCACCGCCCCATTCCTCGGGTATCAAACCAAGTTCAGACAATTCTCTCTGCACTTTTTCGGCATCAGCTCCCTGTAAATCCATTTTATTAATAGCAACAACAATGGGAACACCAGCAGCCTTTGCATGATTTATCGCTTCTACTGTCTGTGACTTAACACCTTCTGTAGCTGCGACAACAAGTACCACAATATCAGTAACCTGTGTGCCTCGTGCCCTCATAGCAGAAAAGGCTTCATGACCCGGTGTGTCAATAAAAGTGATTGTTTTACCGTTTTTCACAACCTGATAGGAACCTATGGATTGAGTTATTGCCCCGACCTCTTGTTGAGCAACTTTTGTGCTTCTGATATAATCTAACAGGGTCGTTTTTCCATGGTCCACGTGTCCCATCACAGTTACAACAGGAGGTTTAATTTCGTCCAATTCAATTGCCTGAGCACCTTCTTTCTGGACAACTTTCTTCTCTTTTTCCACCTTAAACCCAAATTCTTCTGCAATAAGCTGCAAAACATCCTTATCCAATCTCTGATTAATCGTAACAGGAACCCCAAGCATAAGAGCTTTTTCAACAATTTCCACAGGCTCCACTTTTAACATTTTGGCCAGTTCCGAAGCTGTTATGGCTATCTCAGGCAGGAATACAACCTTTTCCTCCTCAACTTCTTTTACTTCGGCTTTCTTTTTCTTTTTATGCTTAACAAGTACTTTTTTCACATGCGGCCTTTTTTTGGTAGCCGCTCTGTCCGGTCCAGTTTTCTCAGTACTGTCCTTACTGCTGGAATCTCCCCATATTTCTTTTTTTCTCTTCAGTTTTTCCATCTCTAATTTTTTCAGGTCATTTAATCTATGCTCAACGGCTTTTTCCATATCTCTGGTCAAAGTGGAATTCGCCGATTTGACTTCAAATCCCTCTGAACGTAAAATATTAACCACAGTAGAATTTGAAAAACCCAGCTTTCGCGCAAGATCTCGTATTTTTTTCACACCATTTTTTTCTTCAGTCATTTTCCCTCTTTTTGTTTAAAATATCTTCAATATAATCCAGAATCTTATACGCCTCTTTTTCGGTAACACCCGGAATTTCCATAATTTCTCTTAAAGAAGGTATATCGTAAAAAACAAAATATCCCTTGTTTCTTAATGCATTTTCTATTTTTTTGCCGAATTTTTCTCCTATTTCAAGAATAGAAACTCCCTTATCAGGCACTGCCTGTTCCTTTTCCGAAATAACTATAATTTCTTTTCCCACAAGTCTGGAGGCAAGTATAATATTCCGACCTTCCTCCCCTTTTGTCTTGGCTATTTCATCCTCTTTAACAACAGCATAAATATTATCTCCCTTTTCAAATACAAGTATTGGTTTTACCGGAGAAAGAGCATTCGCGGTAAATTCCAGTATATTGCTACTCCATCTGACAACATCAATGCTCTCGTTAATATCCTCGGAAATCTTGGTAATTCTTGTTCCCTTTGGACCTATGCAGGTCCCAACAGGGTCAACACGTTGATTCCTGGAGTAAACAGCAACTTTTGCCCTCTTACCAGGTATTCTCGCCACAGCTTTTATCTCCACTGTACCGTCCAGGACCTCGGGTATATTTTTCATAATAAGCTTCTTCAAAAAATCCGGATGCGTTCTTGACAGAACAATAATAGGATATCTTTGGGACTCACTCACGCGTAAGACCATTGCTGTTACTTCACCCCCCTGACGATAGCGCTCACCTCTTATCTGCTCTTCCGGAGGAATGATAGCTTCTGCCTTTCCAAGAGAAACATATACCCCTGTTTTATCTATTTTCTGTATTGTACCTGTTATCAAATCTCCCACCCTACTTTCAAAATCCTTGTAAACATATCGCTTTTCAAATTCTTTTATTCTTTGAAGAAATATACTCTGAATTTTATATACAGTTGACCTTCCCAGTTTTGCAGGGTCAAGCGGCACATTTATACGCATATCAGGAGCAGGATTTTCCACATAGTCTCGAGCCTCTTCAAGTGAAATTTCAGCATCCAGATTTCTCACTTTATCCACTACTGTCTTTTGAATACTAATGGAAAGCTCATATGTTTTTGAGTCAATTTTAACTTCAACGGGATATTCCATCCCATAACGTCGTTTTATTGCAAGAATTATAGATTCTTTGAGGGTTTCCAGAATTAGCTCATCATCTTTTAAACCCCTTCTCTGCCTTTTTATACCATTTATCAGTGCTTTGAATTCAATTGGTTTCATAATTACACCTCATTAATTTTTATTCTATTAATATTTTCCCTGCTAAAATCAAATTCATTTCCTCCCTCAAGTATCTTTACCTTCTTTTCGGAAAATTCCTTTATAATACCCTCAAAGATTTCACCATCTTTGGTGAATAATTTAATCCTCTTTTTCTTCGATGAAGCCCAGGCAAGCTCTCTGTCCGTCTTTATCGTCCTGTCCAGCCCCGGAGAGGATACCTCAAGTACAAAAGCACCGCTGAACAAATTGCTGGCATCCAGTTCAACCGAAAGCAATCTGGAAACCTCCTCGCACTCGCCTATGGTAACATTGTCCGTAAGCCCGTCAATTGCAATATCAATGAGCTTTCTCCTGCCAAGTCCTTTAACGGAAACATCTACCAGCATTAGACCTTTTGATTGCAAAATAGGCTGCAACATTTTGTCTATGGCTTCACACAAGCTGCTCATTTTTATATTTATCAAAAACCTTCTCCAGTTCTGTAAATAGGCCTTCCTGACTTATATCATATTTTTTACCTTCTTTCCTCAACTGAATCTCAATCATTCCCTGCTTTAATTTCCGCTCCGACAGCACAACCACAATAGGTATACCAACAAGTTCGGCATCTTTGAATTTAACACCGCAGGATACCTCCCTGTTGTCCCATATAACATCAACACCTTTTTTTAACAATTGAGAATACAATTCCTCTGCCTGTTTTCCCGTTTTCTTTGTATCCACTTCAAGCAGATCGACCTCAAAAGGCGCTATTGACATAGGCCAGACAATACCTCTATCATCATGATGCACCTCAACCACAGTGGACATAACCCTTCCAAGTCCGATTCCATAGCTTCCCATTATAATAGGGTTCTCTCCACCGCTTTTATCCGTAAAAAATGCTCCAAGCGACTTGGAGTAGCCAATGCCCAGCTTAAATATATGGCCGACCTCTATTCCATTCACAACTCTCAAAGGATGTCCGCATACCTCACAGTAGTCTCCCTCACGTACCTGTCTTGTATCAACAAATCTCATAATATTTATATCCTCAATATTAACACCCACAATATGATAATCATTCCTGTTTCCGCCAACAACAAAATCTTTTAATTCTTTTATCGATGTGTCTGCAATAATTTCATCAACATCTATATCAATTGGTCCTACAAAACCAGCCTGTACAGAGAATTTTTCAATAACCTGTTCAACGCTGAGCAACCTGACTGCCCTTCCTATATGAGCAGACAGCTTGTTCTCATTCACATCATAATCTCCTCTTATAAGAACAAGAAAAATCTTTTCGCCATCAGTATACAAAAGACTTTTCACTATAAGGGAAGGCTCCACACCTAAAAATTCCGCAACTTCTTTAACAGTTCTAACACCCGGCGTATGAACCTTTTCCTGTCTTTGAAACTTTGACTTTGCATTAATAGAGACAGGTTTTCCGCTTGCCACTTCCATGTTGGAGCTGTATCCGCATTTTTCACAATAAACGATTTTGTCTTCACCGGAGGGAGCAATAACCATGAACTCCTCGGATTCTCCGCCTCCCATGAGGCCTGACGATGCTTTAACAATATTGACATGAAGCCCCACTCGTCTGAATATATTCTGATAAGCAGTCCTATGCGCCGCATAACTGGCATCAAGCCCCTCCCATGAAGCATCAAAACTGTACGAATCTTTCATTGCAAACTCTCTCACACGCAACAAACCACCCCTTGGACGCGGCTCGTCCCTGAATTTGGTCTGTATTTGGTACCATATTTGAGGCATATCTCTGTATGATTTTATAAATTCTCTGGCAAGCTGAGTCATAATCTCTTCATGCGTAGGGGCAAGCGAGAGGTCATGTCCCCATCTATCCTTTAATCTGAACATATCGCTGCCAAATGTATCCCATCTGCCACTCTCTTTCCATATTTCACCGGACGTAAGAGATGGCAGCAACATCTCCTGAGCATTTATGGCATTCATTTCTTCTCTGATAATACTGGCAATTTTTCTTATAACCTTCTGTCCAAGAGGCAAATATGCGTAAACTCCACTCTGGTGCTGTTTTATAAAACCTGCTCTTACAAGAAGTCTATGAGAGACTGTTTCCGCCTCTCTCGGATTTTCTCTTTTTGTAGGTATAAGTTTTTTATTCCATTTCATTTCTATATTTTAAGGCAAGAGGCATATTGCCTCAAGCCTGATGAGCCTCCTTCTGTTCTTTTTTTAACTCTTCTATAAGTTTTGGAGCGATTTCTCTCGGTACTTCATCATAGTGAGAAAATTCCACTCTGAAACTACCTCTTCCCTTTGTTATTGAACGCAGGGTAGAAGAGTACCTGTAAAGTTCTGCCAGTGGGATGAGCGCCTTAATCTTCTGAAGTCTTCCTTCTGCCTCCATACCCATAATACGGCCTCTTCTTGAATTCAGATCTCCCATTACATCACCCATATATTTTTCAGGCATTTTCACCTCCACCGTGTAGATGGGTTCAAGAAGATACGGATCTGCCTTTTCCTCGGCCTCCTTAAATGCCATGGAACCTGCCACTTCAAATGCAAAATTGGATGAATCAACAGGGTGATACTTGCCATCGTAAAGAGTAACCTTTACATTTACTACCTTCGCACCTGCAAGTACACCCTGCTCCATTGCTTTTTTTACACCCTGCTCAACCGACGGTATAAACTGATTGGGAATTGCACCGCCGAAAATATCATTGACAAATTCATAATCACTATCACCGGAAAGTGGCTCTATTCTTATATTACAAATGCCATACTGGCCATGCCCACCGGACTGTTTTACGAATTTACCAAGACCTTCAGCCTGCTTCCTTATAGACTCTCTGTACGGGACCTTAGGCTTGTCCGTGTCAACAGTAACGTTGAATTTATTCTTTAATTTTTCCACCGCAACATCAAGATGCGTCTCGCCAAGGCCGTATATTAACGTTTGTCTCAGTTCCGAATCATATCTAAACTTAAAGGTCAAATCCTCCAATTTTATTCTGTTCAAACCATCCATAACCTTTTCCTGATCTTCTCTTGTTCTCGGTTTAACCGCAATATTTACCTGAGGCTCGGGCATTGAAATGGGAGATACAATAAACGGAAAATCCTTGGAGGCCAATGTATCCTGAGTTTCAGTATTCTTTAATTTCACAAGCACACCAATTGAGCCTGCCCCAAGGGTGCTCACTTCTTTTCTCTCCTTACCGAACGGATTGTATATCTGATTTATTTTCTCTATTTTTTCTTTGTTAGTATTGTAAAGTTCAGTACCCGGCTTTATTTCTCCGGAAACCACCTTTACAAAATATAATTTTCCCAGATGCGTCTCTTCAAGAGTTTTAAATACAAACAGGACATTGTGCGAATTATCCGGCTTCAAGTTCATCTCTTCACCTTTTAAGGTTCCATTTATACCGGGTCCATCTTCTATGGAATTGCCAAATGCGGATAAGAACTCAATAAGTTCTTTAACACCACGTCCGGATTTTGCATCGCTATAAAGCACAGGAATAATCTGTCTTTCCCTGATACCATACTTCAGCATTTTAGTAAGTTCATCATCGCTTATCTCTTCGCCAGCCATGTATTTGTCCAACAACTCTTCAGATAGTTCTATAATAGATTCTTTAAATGCTTCCGCCTCTTTACCCGCACCATGAAGAAGGCTTTTAACACCTGAGAATTCTTCGCCAATACCCACGGGAGATTGTACAGGAGTTATTGCAGAACCGAATATTTCTTTCATTGAAACCAGTATATTATCCACATCTATATCAGACATACCCATCTTATTTATCACAAAAAACGCAGGAATACCTCTGCTTGCGGCTATCTCATAATACTTCTCGGTTCCCACATCAACCCCTGTCTGGGCATCCACAACCAAAACTGCATTATCTGCAACCCACAGAGCGGAGCGCACTTCTCCCTCAAAATCCATATATCCCGGGGTGTCTATAATGTATAACAGATTTTTATCTGCCTCCATACTTGCCACTGAAAGATTTATGGATATCTTTCTCTTTATTTCAATAGGGTCAAAGTCAAATACAGTATTACCCTGCTCAACTTCACCCTGCCTCGTAATAACACCGTTTGAATACAGCATGGATTCCGACAGTGTTGTTTTACCACTTGAGCTGTGTCCTGTAATAGCAAAACTTTTTATAGATTTTTCGCCCATATTTCCTCCTTAGCTAAGCAACTACTATATTTAATAGTCTATCTTTTAAAAAAATCACTTTTTTAATTTTTTTGCCATCAATGTATCTCTTAACATTTCCATCAATCTTTGCAAGAGAAAGAGCAGTTTCCTCGTCCGCACCGCGTTCAATCTCTATCCTGCCCCTTACTTTTCCGTTTACCTGTACCGGTATGATTATATTTTCAAAATAGAGGTAATCTTTATCATACTCCGGCAAATTCTTCTCAAAAACAGAATTATTCTCACCGCACCAACTGTTCAATTCCTCGGACAGATGCGGTGCAAACGGAGCAAGCAATTTGATGTACTGATAAAGAGTATAAATGAAAACTGTGCTGTTTCTGTTTTTAAAAGCTGTAAGTTCGTTCAAAAGCTCCATCAAAGCGGCTATTGCAGTATTAAATGTGAATGATGAGCAGTCGTCTCTCACACGCTTTATGGTTTTCTGGAGCTTTATGTACAACTCTCTATCACTATCTGAAAACTCTTTCTTATTTGGTTGAGGCACATTTCCAAGTGCTTCCTTTACTTCTGAAAAAAGATTATATACACGCGTCAGGAATCTCTTTGCACCCTCAACTCCGGAATCCTGCCATATAATATCCTTCTCTGCCGGACCTGCAAAAAGTATTGTGATCCTTGCAATATCAGCGCCGTATTCCCTGACAAAAGGTCCAACTGGAACGACATTTCCCCTTGATTTTGACATCATTTCGGTTTTCTCCTGTACAGCCGTCCCACATACTCTGTGTCTGCCCTGCTCATCCACTTCTTCCCTGTCAACAACCTTCAAACAATGCGGACACCAGAAAAAGCTTTTATGCACAAGGCCCTGGGTGAACAAATGGTCAAATGGTTCATCTGTTGCAACAAGTCCGTTATCATATAAAAACTTCTGAATAAACCTTGCGTATATTAGATGCTTGGTGGCATGCTCTTTTCCACCTATGTACTGGTCTACGGGCATCCAGTAATTGACCTTGTCAGAATCAAAAATACTATCTTCGTTATGTGGGTCAATAAAACGCAGGAAATACCATGATGAATCGACAAAAGTGTCCATGGTATCCGGGTCTCTTTTTGCACGTGCCCCGCACTTTGGACAGGTAGTGTTCATAAACTCCGGAATATCCTCAAGCGGAGACCTGCCCTTGGGAACAAAATCTTTGACATCCTGGGGCAATTTGACGGGCAATTTATCAATCG
>JALTEL010000648.1 GCA_027073945.1 Caldifarciminota bacterium
CTTCGAGATCTGGTTGGCATGTACTGCGTACCGGCTGGACAACTCAGCAACCGTGGATTCTCCTTTGATCGCCTCAATAGCTACCTTGGCCTTAAAGGCTGCATCGTATTTCTTTCGCATCGATTTTATATCCCCTCCTGAACATATAAAAACTCAAGTTTCGGAGTTGATATATCAGCCTGTAATTAAAGAGTTTTTTCATGCAACACACGAATTAGCTTTATGTTGCTATATTAAACGTATAATATATTAATAAACTATTACTGATAGTTATATATTCTTATTGAATACTGCAACAAAAAATAGAATTTAGCAGACATAGTTATTTTTACTTAATTTTCAATAGGTTAATCCGTGTCCGAAACTTGAGTAAAAAGTGTCAGCCAATACACCTTAATCACCTGTCCAGTTTTTGGGGTACACTATAAAAGCATCTTGAGTACTACCTCGATGAATATACGTTCCGTTTCAACCGTCGCTTGTCTCGGTCACGCGGCCTTCTGTTCTATCGCCTTATGCAACAAGCAGTTATGACTTCGCCATTGCCATACAGAGAAATCGTTGAGAGAAACCACAATATATAGGGGTATTTAGATGTCTACTTGCGTTAAGTGGAGACCCCTTTAAAAAAAATATTATTTCAAGAAAAAAGCTATGTGGTAAGAAGCAATGAAAGAGATTATTATTTTACATGATTCTGATGGCCGTCCTTATTATAAAGCTGTCGAGTCTTTGGCAAGGTCAGACTTAGATTTAAACGTTTGCTATCGCGAATCCAGCATACTAAGATTATGTGTAAAAGCTATTCTAAAGAGAACTTTTGATAAGACATTTTTTCATCGGATCGTACAAAACCTCTTACTAAGATTTCGCCTTCCATCTATTGAAAACAAGTTTGTCATAATGGGGATGGCTCCATACGATTTTAGAATTATCTGGTATAGAAAGTTGATAAGAAAAAACACCTTGATTATGCATACGTCTTGGCCATATTGGGGAACCAGAGCTCCAAGGCGTTACTGGATATTCAACAAGTTGTTTATGGCGCAATGGAGGGCATTTCTGAAGGAGGAAAAATTGAAAATTGTGGCAGTCACAAGCAGCGTTCGTAATAGTTTAATTAACAATTATGACATCAATGGGATGATAAGAACAATTCCACACTCTGTGGATAATCGAGTTTTTTATCCCAGATCAAATGATCGCAGTTCAAACGAAGTGCTTAAGGTGTTGTATGTTGGCAAGATGATAAAGGAGAAGGGTCTCGATGTTCTATCTGCTGTCATAAAAAGGAGTGATTCCTCAAAATATAATTTTGGCCTAGTTGGCAAAGGCGAGTACCTAAAAAATCTGAACGATGTTCTTAAGAAGAAGAATGTTAGCTACTTTGGATATGTTAGCAATGAACATAAGCTTGCGGACATTTACAGAAAGCACGATGTCTTATTGCTGCCATCAATACGCACAAGGAAATGGGAAGAGTTGTTTGGCATTGTGATTTTGGAAGCCATGAGTTCGGGGTTAGCGGTGATTGCAAGCCGTCATGTTGGACCATGTGAATTAATCCAGAATGGTACGGATGGTTTTTTGGTGGAAGAAGGAAATCCGGTTGCTATTTTACGTGTCTTATCTTTCCTATATAAGAATCCCAACCGGCTTAATATAATTTCTCGAAATGCGAGAAACAAAATAATACGGAAATATTCCCTTGAAAAAATTAGTCATGAATGGCGAGAAATCTTATTTGAGTAACAAGATGGCCTTGTCGATTTGTATTCCGACATATAACAGAGGCGTATATCTTAAGGAGCTGTTGTGTAGTATTAGGCAGCAGTATAAGGATAATGTGCAAGTCGTTATTGCTGATAATGCATCAAATGATAATACCTGGAGTGTAATTTGTGAATTCAAAAGGGTCGTTCCGAACGTCAAGTATTATAGACATCCGTATAATGTTGGTCCCGATCGGAATTATTTAAAAGTTGTAGAACTAGCAGACGGCGAATACTGTTGGCTAATGGGGAGTGACGATGTTCTATCGCCAAATGCATTAAGCAAAGTCTTGTGCGAAATACAGCTCGGCCGTGATATTTATCTCGGGAATCGGGTAGTGACAGATATTAATTTGAATCCTATCAAACATGAAAAGTGGCTGAGAGAAACCCCTTCAAGTAAAGATTTTTTCCTAACAGGATCAGATGCTTTAGTCGACTATTTTTCAAGGGCAAACTCAATTGGCGCAGCATTCTCTTACCTAAGTTCTATTGTTGTGCGCCGGGAGCTATGGTGCTCGGTAGATCTTGATCCTTGTTACATAGGAACAGGTTATCCTCATGCGGCAATTCTTTTGTCAATTATAGCTCGTGGCGCTTCACTTAGATATATTTACGATAGTATCGTGTTATGCCGGCTTGGAAATGACAGCTTCTTATCAGAAGGTTATGCAAAAAGATTTATGCTGGATATTGATGGCTATTTAATGTTAAGCAAATTAGTGCCAGAGACCAGCAGACCAAGCTTCTATACTATGATGAGAAGAACAAGGACTTGGCTAAGAGTTGTGAAAGTACGCATGGTGATGGGAGAATCGGAGTGGTTAAAGCTCGAAAAAAAGCTAACATATTATGGTTGGAATCCCCTGAGTTTGAAAATTGCTAAGAATCTAAAGTTTGCCCGAAGGGCGGGGTTACTATTTGATAGAATCAGATTTCACTTCCTGTCACTGATGGCCCGTACGAGAATGAAGTTGAGATGAGAAGCCTTATATTCAATTTAAATTTCTATAACGCGTTAGGCGGCTATTTAGTTATAATTTCCCTAATAAATTTATATAGGGGATATTATATTACAGACTTAGTCGCCTATGTTTCCTTAACTCCCATGGTATTACTTGCCTTTTATATGATTTTTCATTTAGGTGAGCTTAAATTATCCAGACCAATGTGGAGCAACAGCGTTTTAGCTTTTATGCTTTTCTTGTCCTGGATTTTGTTCTCCGGGCTGTTACATCAAGACAGCCAAAACTTTAGAGCACTTATGTTATACATGATTGTCTTTTCTGTAATTCCGTATATAACAGGTTTGTTTATATCAGGAAAACTTTATTGTATTGATTATCGTTGGTCAATTTTTGTCTTCTTAGTTCTATTACTTCTTAGCTCATGTTCAACATTTACATATTGGCATGAGATAATTTTTATGAGGTATAGGATCACTGGATATGCGGTAGTAGGGAAGAATGTAGTTGGCTTAGTACTTGGCATTTATGGTTTTGTTTTCGCCTATTATATCTATGCCTTTTCGTCTTCCAATATACTGAGAGTGTTAGTTGTTTTGTTGTTATTACTCGTGGTTATCAATATGTTTTTTTCAGGCTCAATGGGAAATTTTTTGTCTTTATGCTTTACAATTATACTGTTTGTGGGCTTACGAAGTAGGTTGCCAGTATTAAAACTTATAGTTCTGACTATTCTAGTATCCGCAATAGTTATACTAAGTTACCATTGGTTTCTTAAAAAAATATACTGGCAGTGGCAGCAACCGATAGGTACTGAGAACATCGGCAAATATATTTCAACGGTTCAAAAAATAAGAGATGGTGAATATTGTGACATTGGAGGGCAGAGAATTTACTTTATTAATAAATATATTGATCAATTTTCGAATAATCCACTTACTGGCTCGGGATTCGGGAGTAGAGAATGTATTAGATGCGATCCCCATAACTTTTTAATTGAATTGATCGGTGAAATCGGTTTAATAGGATTATTGCTCTTTATCCCTATAATCTTCTGTGCCCTAAAATCATCTTATCATATCATCAGAAGTCCATCTTCCAGTCCGCTACTTCTTTTCCTGGCTGCAATGCTTTTTTCACATGTTTTTGAGGCCCTCGTTTCAGGTAGCATTTTTATCAACAATATACTGTGGTTCTTAATTGGAGTGATGCCTCATTCTTCGCATCTTGCTCATAACATAAGGTGCCGGGGGATCGTTTGGAAATGAGCAGACTAGTCGTTTACGAACATATCAATAGTGGGCATCGCCCAGCCTACCTGGAATTTTACAGAAAAGCTCTGTCGGCTGAGACTATATTAGGTAACTTCTGGCAAAATTTGACCCGACTGCTTTTTGAGAAACACGTGTTTTTTTCAACTTGCGACGATTATTTCCTGAGATTTTTCATGGCATCGCTGATTCGAGCCCTCCTGGGTCGCCGGACGCTCGGCTTGACGATTCGCACCGAAGCTACTTTGAATAGTAATGCGGCAAAACATCGCTTAAAACGTGTCTTACTGAGAGTTCTCCGCATGTTTTCTATGGTGAAAGTTGTTTCAATTCTGCCTCACTGGATTGAACCTAAACTGAAGGAATTCACCGACGATTGGGTCTTAGATCCTCAATTTTATGATATACCAGTTCTCTTTCCCCACATAGAGTCCACCGAATATAGTTCCACCTTAAAAAAACGCCTTTTAGATGAAGCTGGCGAGAGACCTATCGTGCTGGCATTAGGAAAATTCTCGCGTGCTAAGGGAATAAGTTTTATGATCAAATTGTACTGCTCTATCTCCCAACTTCGAAGGAGGTTTTTGTTCGCCATCGTGGGTACCAACGTAGATCTACCGGATCAATGTGTGAATCTTTTCATTAAAGCTGGGGGGGTAGTAATAGATACAGGCCTCAGTGATACAGAGTTTTTGGACCTATATAACGTCGCTGATCTCGTTTGGTGCTGCTATGCTCCGTACTATAATCAATCCTCAGGCATTTTTGGCAGGGCGATACAACTTGGAAAAGCTACGATAGTTAGAAAAGGCTCTTATCTTGATTTGCTACAGCTGGGATATAGATGCTCTATCGAATATGGCAACATCGGCTGGCGTACTGTTCAGGAATTTTTATCATTCAGAAAAGAAAGTGTGGCCTACAATTATGAGAAAGACGGGATTGACCGTTTCAAAAGTTTATTAAACTGGGACCCAGATTGAGCGATTCTTTTTCAAAAATATATTAAAACGTACTGAAATTAAAGACTTTTTCTAAAAAGATCTTTTTCACCCATTGGGTGAAAAGGTAATACTTAAATGTTGCGCGAAAATGGAGTAACTTGCTAAAAAATCCAATGTAATTAACGCGTTACAGATATATTTTTCTGAATTAACCGAAGATACAAATTTTTTTATCATCAAATTGGTAACTTATTGATTATACAACACTTTATGAGATTGAGACCCTTACAGCAAATCCACTTTGCCTTTTTGAAAAGTTTAATCTTTTCAAATGGTTAGAGGT
>JALTEL010000649.1 GCA_027073945.1 Caldifarciminota bacterium
GATCTGATTACAGGGCCGGGAGGGTAAAGAGCCATGAAGAGGTCTTTGGCCGATGAAATATAGGCTTGTTTATACCCACAGGGCAATTAAAGATATACCGTTCCCGCCCTCGGAACGTATCGATTCAGAGTTGGCGATTATAGAGTCATCTTTGATATTGAGAATGAAGAGATTGTCGTTTTGCGGGTAGGCCATAGAAGAGATATCTACAGGAGGCTTTGAGGGTCAAAAAAAGCTTATAGAAGTTTTTACTATTTCACTTTTACCCCGCCTGTCCTGTTGAAATTCATTCCAATGAAAAGCGAAGCTCATTTCACCGGGGTAGGTCTGGGAGATCGTACTGGGGCTCATTTCACCGGGGCTTGAGACTGGTTTAAATTATTTTAACTTTTAGCGACTTTGCGCCTTTGGGTGAGGCAAAAAACAAAAAAATGACTGAAAATGTTTCATTTTTGAACCTTGAACTTTCCCCCAAAACTCCTTTGATATCATGTACAGGCAATCGAAATAAAAATTGAGTATTCAAAGCACATTGAAAACAGAGATGTTGAGAAGAATAAAACCTGAACTTCCAAAAATAATTGTTGAAGAGGTGGAAGAAAAATTCTTTGATGTTGCAACCGGCTATCTAATTGCCGTGGAAGAAGTTGAATTGTATGGAAAATCTCGAGAAGTGATGGTAGCCTATATTGAAAGAGAAGAGAACGTTGTTAAGCTACTAACCATACATCCATTGAAAAAAAGGCAGAAAAAGAATAGAGTAAAAAACAGAGAGATAGAGAAAGATACAATGAAAGATTTTAAGATCTTTTATGATGAAGAAGACATTCTTTATCTATCAAAAAAGGGGCAAGAGGAAGAAGTGGTTGAACTTGCGCCTGGCGTGAACGTGGAGCTTGACGTGTCCGGCGAACTTATCGGGATAGAGTTTTTTAAGGCCTCGAATTTGTTTAAAGACGTGATAAAGTTAATGGACAAAAAGCTCTCAAAAGTCGCGTGATAGGACCTAACAACGTCCCATATCTCACAGATCACGCATTACAAATTACTTGTCATTTTCAAAGGGTTTAAAAAATGATATTGTAAAAGAAATAAAAGCAATTACATATCCCAAAGCAGTAATCGGGGGGAATGACTTATGAAAACAATTCAAACTGAAGTGCCGGAGCAACTTTATAGAAAAGCCCAGATGCTGGTTAAAGAGGGGTGGTTTCGAGACGAACAGGACATTTTCTCTGAAGCCATACGTCGCTTCTTGGATGCGCATCGTTCCGATCTGATGGAGAAGTTTGTTCGTAAGGACGTGGAATGGGGCCTTCATGGACAAGACTAAAGAAACAAATTCAGTCGTATGTGATGCCGGTCCCATCATACACCTTGATGAACTTGGCCGCCTTCACTTGCTTGTCGATTTTCAGAAAATTTTCTTGTCCGATACCGTTTGGGAAGAAATAGATCAGTATCGTCCGTCTGCTTTAAAAAGAAAGGACCTGTTCCTAATTCGATCGCGTGGCGTAGTTCCTTCTAATGAAACACTTCTCACAATGTGTAGAGTATTTTCTCTCGATGCGGGAGAAATCGAGGCGCTTGCTCTTATGGAACAAATACCTCAAGCAATGTTTCTTACCGATGATGCCGCTGCTCGGCTGGTTGCTGAACAAATGGCGTTCAATGTTCATGGAACAATCGGTATCCTTATCAGATCTATACGCCGAGGGCAGATGAGTCCCAAAGAAGTTCTGGACGTCCTTACAGAGCTTCCACGGAAATCTACCTTATATATAAGGCATTCTCTATTACAGGAGATTTTACTCCGCATCAAGAATGAGTTTAATCTTTGAGGATGAACATATCCCCTTGCTTTCCGCCTACTGACCACCGCCAACCGCAAACTTTACTTTTCGCTTTCACTGTTTGGCCTTGATCTATGATCTCTGCTTGCCCTGTTAAATCTGGTTTTATTATTTAACCGGGGTTAAACCTAATTTTTTCTTTCGTTTAACTGGGAGTGCTAGCACTCATTTAACAGGGGCGGATTTAACTGGGGCCCTCACTATTTCACTTTTGGTCTTTGAACCTCGAACATAGAACATAGAACGTTGAACATAGAACATAGAACATAGAACGTTGAACTTTCCCTTTAGCCTTTAGCCCTTTGCCGTTAGCCGCCTTCATCCCACTGATTACTTGTCACTTATTACGTGTCACTGATCACTGATTACGGCTTAACCTTGAGCGTAGAACGTAGAACATTAACATTTCCCTTCGCCCTTAGCCTTTTTTTAAACGTAGAACACAGAACTTCGGGCATTTTGAGCCAGGTAATCCTTCCATCTATTTTGATGCGAGTATTATCTATCTTGACTTTTAAAATACTCGGGTTAATATGGTAATATGCGTAATAAAATAATAAAAAGAAATATTTTTGAAGAGCTCAAGGAACACCTGCATAAGAAGGAAATATCTCTGATCGTTGGACCGCGACAGGTTGGTAAGACAACAATGATGCTTTTTCTTGAGCAGGAGCTAAAGCGGCAAGGAGCGGCGACCTTTTTTTTAAACCTCGATCGTGAAATGGACAAGAAATATTTTGCAACACAGGAGGATTTGATTAAGAAGATTCACCTGGAGTTTGGCCATCAAAGAGGATACGTTTTTATTGATGAAATTCAGCGAAAGGAAAATGCCGGGTTATACTTGAAGGGGATTTCTGACTCCAACCTCCCATATAAATTCGTTGTTTCTGGCTCAGGTAGTCTGGAATTAAAAGAGAAAATACACGAATCGTTGGTGGGCAGAAAAAAGATCTTCGAATTGTGGCCCGTATCCTTTGGTGAATTTGTCAATTTTAGAACGGAAAATCAGTATGAAGACAGGCTAAGAGATTTCTTTGAAATTGAGATTGAGAAAAGAGAGTCCCTGCTACGGGAATACTTAAACTTTGGTGGATATCCACGGGTTATTCTGGCCGAGCAAGAAACTGAAAAACGGGAAATTATCGATGAGATATTTCATAGCTACCTTGAAAAAGATATCTCATATTTGTTAAAGGTGGAAAAGATTGACGCGTTTTTTAATCTTGTAAGAATACTTTCATCACAATTGGGTCGGCTCGTGAATTATTCAAGGATTGCCGGGGAGCTAAATATTTCTATAAAAACGTTAAAAAACTATCTGTGGTATGGAGAAAAAACCTTTGTTTTCCAGAAATTGACGCCATACTTTAAGAATGTGAGAAAAGAAATTGTTAAATCCCCCGTGTATTATTTCTATGATCTTGGGTTACGGAATTATAGTATTGGAAGATTCGGGGGATTGGTGGAATACGGACCCGTTTTTGAGAATTTTATCTTGAATATCATTAAGGAGCGAATACGATGGAGCGGATCAACGGTGCATTTCTGGCGGACAAAGGATAAGGCGGAAGTTGACTTTGTGATTAACGTGGGCGAAGCAATAATTCCCATAGAGGTGAAATACAGAAAATTGACCCGACCTTCCATTGAGAGATCGATGCGGAGTTTTATAGATAAATATACCCCTAAGAAAGCTTTCGTTATTAATCTGACATTGAATAAAACAATAAAAATCGGAAAAACGGAGGTAATCTTTATCCCATTTTGGGAAGCTATTCATTCAGATCCCTTCGAAAGAAAAGGCTGATAGGATTAACTCTTTTTTTATTTGACGGATATTTGTTCTGTGATATTATTTGCCTCAACTCGTGAGAGGATCAGGAAAATTCAAAAATATATAAATCCGTTGAAACGGAAATGGCGGTAGCCTGCGCTTTTTTGATTTTTGATTCGAAAGGGGTAACTTATAATGGAAAAACAGATGTTAGACCCGCAAGCCAGGCTGTTTAAGGATATTGATAAGCTAGATGGGAAGGATTTGCTGGAAAAGATCCAGGCTTACACCCAAAAGTATTTTAGCCAACCCAAGGGCGAGGAAAGCTCCTTCAAAATCGCCGGAAAACAGATCAGAATGGACCTGGGGGAGATGAAGGATTATTCAAGTTCATTAAAATTCCTTTCAGGCCCCACGGTTCCTCAGTATCCCCTAAAGCCTAAAAAGAAATTAATCACCGCCCTCGCCTTCTTTCTGGAGTGGTGCAGCGCGAACAAGGAGGTTTTAAAAACCAGGTAAGAGAATTAGTTTTGAGCTTTTTTACCCCATTCACATTTTACATTTCACAGGGGAATCACAGATCACGGCTTAACCTTGAACGTTGAACATTGAACCTTGATTTTCTTCATCCGCAGATCACTGTCTTGCTTTTCTTTGAATTTACGAATATCCTTTCAAATGTAAGGAGGCGGAAACATGGAAAAACAGGCATTTTATTCGGCTGGTGAGATCGTCGAATTTTTAAGAAATCATAAAAAAATAACATACCAAAAATATGGGGTAGTTAAAATTGGTATCTTCGGAAGTCGCGTAAAGAGAAAAGAGAAAGTGATCTCGATATCCTGATAGAAATGAGTAAAGAGAAGAAAAATCTCCATAACTTCCTTGAATTTAGAAGATTCCTTGAGAAAAACCTTGGGTTGCGTGTTGACCTTGGGATAGAAAGCGCACTTAAGCCTATGGTAAAAGAATCAATCAAGAATGAGCTTGTCTATGTCTGATAGGGGTCTAAAGCTTTATCTGTATGATATCCTGGATTCTGGAAAGGCGATTGAGGAATATATCAAAGATTTTTCTTATGAGCAGTTTGTAAATGATAGAAAAACTGTTTCAGCTACTTTAAGGGAATTTGAAATAATAGGCGAAGCAATTGGGAAGCTTCCAGATTCTCTAAAAAAACAATATCCGGAAGTTTATTGGCAAGACATAAAAGACTTTAGAAATTTACTCATTCACGAATATTTCGGGGTAGATCTTGAAATAGTCTGGAAAACAGTAAAAGAGGACTTGCCTTTATTAATTGATGTGGTCTCTAAAATACTCGAAAGCGAAAAATAATGGGGCTTTCAAAATCCCTGCTTATGAAAAGCATGACAGATTTTCCTTAAAACTTAACCACTTAAAACTTAATAACTTTTGACATTTAACATTTTACATTTCACAAGGAAATCACAGATCACTCGTCACAGATTACGCATTACTCCCTCGCTATCTCACTTTTGAACTTTGAACTTTGAACGTTGAACCTAGTTTTCTCTCTCGCTCCCTCGCTATTTCACTTTTGGGCTTAGAACATTGAACTTCCCGGTTCCTTGCATATCATACCACAATATAGTATAAAAAAACTT
>JALTEL010000650.1 GCA_027073945.1 Caldifarciminota bacterium
GTAACCGTATTTATATCTATATTTACCGTAATATCCATAATGCTTTTCAGCCAAAATGCCATTCAATACGATGCCTGCCAATTTTACCTTACTCTTTCTCAGGGTCTCAATTGTTTCAACAATTGCCTCTCTGTCTGTGTATCCCGCTTTTGCCACTACTATTGTGCTATCCGTTTTTATTGAAAGTTCAACGGAATCCGGTAGAGGAAGAATTGGAGCAGAATCAAAAATCACAAAATCAAATCCCTTTTTGAATTCGTCTATAAGTTCATTAAGTCTTGATGAGGCAATCAGTTCCGATGCATTTGGCGGAATGGTCCCTGCCGGCAAAACATAGAGATTTTCAATATCAGTTTGCCTTATGTTCATATCTCCGTGGTCAACAAACAGGTCAACAAATCCTGGCACTCTGTTTATATGGAATTTCTTGTGCAGGTCAGGTTTTCTCAGGTCCCCGTCAATGATAAGTGTTTTGTATCCAAGAGCAGCCACTGTTATGGCAAAATTTACTGATACTGTTGTCTTGCCCTCCTCCGGTACCGAACTTGTGAAAGAGAAAACCTTTAATTCTTTTTCCTGACTGATAAATCTTATATACGTCCTCAATTTCTTAAATGCGTCTGAATAAGGTGAGTGGGTATCTGCATGAGAAATAAAAATCGCATCCGTTTTATCTCCCTTTACGTATGGAATAACACCCAATATTGGCAGATGAACAAGTTCTTCTATTTCTCTGGGCGTTTTAACAGTTGTATCCAGAATCTCCACAACAAAAACAGCAGAAAACGCAAATACAAAGCCAAGAACAATAGCAACAAATAAATTGTATATTATACCCCCACTCACAGGCTTTCTCGGTACAACAGCATAGTCCACAACCCCGGCGCTGCCCTTTTTGGCAGCCTCTTCGGATATACGAGCTTTTTGTAATTGCTCCAACAAGGTTTCGTAAAGACCCCTCGTAACGTTAATCTTCTGTGATATATGCATTAAAGAAAGTTCCTTTTCTGAAAGGCTTCCCAGTTGTTTCTGGTATTTGTTGTAAAGTGTATTAAGACGCTCGATTTCTTTATTAATGAGATTTTTTTCACTTAAAAGCAATATATATCGAACAATTTTGTCCTTTTCAGTTGGCAGTACAAATGTCGTATCAATATGTCCGAGTGCCTGCATTTCACCATAATTTATGAGCAGGGCTCTTAAATTATCTATTTCCTTTGATATTGATTTTACCCTAGGACTGTTCTTGCCATATTGTCTGACGAGCTGCATCATTGCTATCTCTTTTTCGTCAATTGAGTTCCAGAGCTGTTCTACACGTGAACTTTCAAATGAGAATGTAACTGTATCAGCTACTGCGGCCTTCTTACCCAATTCGTGTTTCAAAGCTTCGGCTTCAAATGAAATTCTGCCCAATTTCAATTCTTTTTTCGCTTTTTCATTCATAATCCAATCAAGTATGGACAGAACGCCACTGTTCTCTCCTTTATCCTGTGTATTAAAAAGAGGTATATATGTTTTAAGCCTTTTCTGCTCTACGTTAAATGTATCTTCCAGCGTCAAAAGTTCATTACCAGTTTTTTCAATCTGTTGTTCTATAAAGCCTCTTATTGAAGACGCTTTTGAAAGCTGGTCCAGTGAAGCATAAACGACATACTGGTCGGCGAATGTATTCACTATTCTATAGGCTTTTCTGGCAGAATGGTCTTTGACACTTATTTTTACAACATAAGAATTGCCTTTTTGAGTTATAATCACTTTTTTCAATAATAGTTCAGCACTGTATGAAACAGGACAGATCTTCAATGTTCTTTTAATACTGCCTTTTATATCACCCCTCTTGGAAATAACAAAGCTTACACCATCAACCTCTGTATTCTCGTTGTAATTTCCCTTTTTAACATGACCTTTTTTATCCTTAATAATAAAGCCATTGTTTTTGAAATAAACCTTATAATCCGCTTTCTTTATTTTTGAGGTTATATTGACATTGACAAAACCAAGTGCATGGGGCAATGGCTTGTTCCATTCTGCAAAGAGCCCGAGTTTCTCCACAACCTTCTGGGCAAGGGTTCTTGATTTCATAAGTTCCATTGCGCTTTCCACAAGGTCAACAGGTGGTGTTAGGTAAGCAAGATTAGAAGAGGGCAAAACAGATACCTGGCCGCTTTCCAGTGCCATTTTCACACTGGCTTCTGCTTTAAACACAGGTCTTTTCAAGACACTGATGATTATTCCTATGATTATGGAAAGTACAAGTATTGAAAAAAACAGCGCTTTTCTGCGGTATACGACATTTATGTATGATAAAAGGGTCTCTTTTTCTTCCATCTACTTTACAGTCCTTAACGACAGGTAAAGAGTAACCAGCAGGGAAATCGTACTTGCCACAGGGTACATAACTTTGAACTTTTCCCAGAAACTACGCTTTATATATACAATATCACCTGATTGGAGAACGATGTCAGGCCTTTTTCCCTCAAGTATGTTCTTTGCCTTTACATTTATTTTTTTATCATGCCTTAGAAGCACACACGAGTTTTTACTGGCGCTATTGCTAAAACCACCAGCTCTGGACAGAAGCTCCGTAAACCTTGCAAAGGGATTTAGATAGTACATGCCAGGATGTTTTACCTCACCCAGCAGATAAACAACTTTCAAGCACTTAACAGACACATTGGACTCTGGATACAATGATGTAACGATGTGATAGATACTGTCCCTTATTTTTTCGTAGCTTATATTATTGACATTTTCAATATGGAAGTATGCTGAATTCAAATTCCCATAGTTATCAACTCTAATGGTGTCCACAACATCGTTATAATTCAATACAACAATATCACCTGCACCTGCATTCAGGGAAATGAGCAGGCTTATAAGAAAAATCATCTGTAAATTATCCTTACTTTATCCGTGTTCCTGCCCTTTTTAATGGCAAAATATATACCCCTTTGAGGCAATACATTGTGTTTTAATCTGGTACCACAAACATTGTATATCTCATAATCTTTGAACGCGGTGAGAACAGGACTGCTTGTAAAATACGTATTCACAGTAGATAACCTGCTTAAATAAGGTCCGCTTCGTTCCGATAATCCCGTAATACTGGATAAAACTTTAACCGTACGTGTGTTTTCAGTCGGAATTCCTTCTGCATACTCAACAAAGTATATCGAATCTTTTACATAGCCAAATGCCGTATCATACCACTGTGTTTCAACAATATAATAATCCATGGTAACTCCGGAAGACATACGGATATTTGCATGTACCGGTATTAATATTTTATACGTATGAAAGGTTCCATAAGGAACAGTGATATTCTCCTCTCCAAGAACAACAGCAGTATCCTGATTTACAATGGAAGTATCAGGAGTACCGTCATTGTCAACATCGGGATAATACACACCGGCAACGCCGCTTGTCCATGTTCTTAATCTACCGTTGAAATATGTAAATTCATACACATTGTGATCAGAGGAAGCTCCGTATACTCGCTTTATATTATCCCCTCGTCCTGCTCCTATTACCACATCATTCATGCTGCTGCCACTGCTCCCGACATCTGCCTTTATCCAATTCCCACCTGAGTATGTAAACTCATATATGTGGCCATCGGTAGAAGCTGTGTAAAGCCTTGAGACTCCATCGTTCCGCCCTGCTCCTATATCCATGCTAACTATAGCAGTATTACTAACATCAGATTTTATCCAGCTACCGCCTGAATACGTGTATTCATAAATGTGACCGTCTCCAGTACCTGCATATACCCGATCTACATTGTCTCCTCGCCCCGCGCCTATTACAAGATCAGAAACATTGCTCGTTATACTATCAACATAAGCTTTTGTCCAGCTGCCCCCGGAATATGTATACTCATAGATGTATCCGCTGGCGTCTCCTGCATATACCCGATCTACATTGTCTCCTCGCCCCGCGCCTATTACAAGATCAGAAACATTGCTCGTTATACTATCAACATAAGCTTTTGTCCAGCTCCCCCCGGAATACGTATACTCATAAATGTATCCGCTGGCATCTCCTGCATATACCCGATCTACATTGTCTCCTCGCCCCGCGCCTATTACAAGATCAGAAACATTGCTCGTTATACTATCAACATAAGCTTTTGTCCAGCTCCCCCCGGAATACGTATACTCATAGATGTATCCGCTGGCATCTCCTGCATATACCCGATCTACATTGTCTCCTCGCCCAGCTCCTATTACAAGACCAGAAACATTGCTCCCTATACTATCAACATAAGCTTTTGTCCAGCTACCCCCGGAATACGTATACTCATAAATGTATCCGCTGGCATCTCCTGCATATACCCGATCTACATTGTCTCCTCGCCCAGCTCCTACAAGCACACTTTCCATACTGCCTGCTCCGTTTCCCACACTCAACTTGTCCCATCTACTGGGTATTGCAAATGGTACAATATAACGATTGGCAGGTATGCTGGCCCCGGTGATTATTTTCATCTCATCATTAATTATTTTTAAAATACTATCAACTTCAAATACGGTATCCACTGCATTTGAAGATGAATCACCACCGTAATTTGTAACCTCATTCCGTTCGTAAGCATCAAAACCTATATAAGAAAAGCGCTTTGTTATACTCAGCGTATCAGCCTTTATGGTGTCTCTTGTGACTACCCATGAGGGGAAATGAAAAGAAGAATCCAGTTTCCAGCCTACATAAGTCCATTTGCTGTAATGCGTCAAACCAAGGTAATCGCCCGTAGGACCAGCATAAACTTTTACTATGCCCACTAATATAACTGCTACTATTATTTTTTTCATAATACCCCCTTGTTTACTCTTTTGCTCTATTACAATTATATACCAATTTACTGGAAATTGCAAAATGTAGTATATATCGTTCAATAATTCTTGTAAATACCTGTGTTCAGGAAATAGCTGATACATTGCGTGGACAGAAAAATAACATTATAATTTAGCAGATGAATTCAATATTGAGTCTTGGCTTGATTTTTCTCACAGGGATAGTTATCAACAAATTAATTGACAGATTCAGGTTGCCTGCCATAACAGGGGATATTTTACTTGGAATTATAATCGGACAGGAGTTTTTAGACCTTATTCACACGGATATCCTGAGTTCATCAAGTTTTATTTCCAACATCGTACTCGGATTTATCGCATTTACAATAGGACAAAATTTTTCTTTGAAAGATTTTAAAAAAATAGGTAAGCCTGTGCTTTTTATTTCAATTTTTGAGGCAGCAGGAGCCTGGATAGGGGTAACACTAATATTTCATTTACTGCTAAAGCAGCCATTGTACATTTCACTTCTCTACGGTTCGATTTCTTCTGCAACAGCGCCTGCTGCAACAGTTATGGTAGTAAAACAATACCGTGCCAGAGGGCTTTTTACAAGTGTACTTTTAGGGGTCGTGGCAATAGATGATGCATGGTGTCTTATTATATTTTCCATTTCCTTTGCAGTTGCAAAATCCCTCCACTTTCACAATGCAGGCGAAATGATAGTGATAAAAGTACTTATAAAGTCAATCTTCGAGATAGGCGGTGCCCTGCTGCTGGGGGCATCCGCAGGCTTTCTTCTTTCATATTTTTATAAGTTTTTCAGGTCTCATGCAGAAATTGAGATATATACACTGGGAGCAGTGCTTCTTTCAATAGGGGCTGCCATACCTCTTCATTTTTCCGTACTTTTAACAGCCATGGCTCTTGGTGCCACTCTGGTAAATTTAAAACACACTCAAACTGCTTTTTTTGACATTCTCAACGATATTGAAGCGCCGCTCTATCTTCTCTTTTTTGTACTTGCCGGAGCCAATTTGAGAATAAGTGAGCTACGGCATATTGGTCTGGTCGGGATTGTTTATCTCTTTACAAGGGTATTTGGTAAGGTTACAGGAGCATATATAGGCGGCATATTTGGAAATGTGCCTGCAAAAATTCGAAAATACATAGGTTTCGGGCTAATCCCTCAGGCAGGAGTGGCTCTTGGCGTGGCATTAATAGCAAAAGAAGAATTCCCTGCAATTGGTGATATAATCTTCACGACCATTGTGACAACTACAATTGTATATGAACTGATAGGGCCTATTATGACAGAAATAGGACTCTCAAAGGCTGGAGAAATCAACACAGGTTTGATAGGAAAAAAATGAAGAACAGTTACCTAATATTGAATATATTTAACGTATAATCTTTGTCTATGCTTGCCTGGCCGTTTTTACCCTTTTTAACAACGACAATATCATAATCCGATAATCCGGGCATACCTTTTTCCTTCCATTTATCGAAGAATTCTCTGAAATCCGCGTACACACTCCCCTCCCCCCATCTCTTCACCTCATTGTTATAATATGCCACACAGCCCTGTGCCCCTTTAGCCTCTTTTAGTAAACCGAAAATTCTTCTGTCGTTTATATATATAGAAAATGCATAAGGTGAATGGAGAGACAGAAAGAAAAAGAAGTTATACCTCTGTACAGGAGTTATCTTTTCAAATCTTCTTGTCATTGTCTTATCAGATACACTGTATTTTGTGATAATTTCCTTCAAAGGTAAAAATTCATTTTCATAAAAAGTAAAATGTCTTCTGGGGTCTATACCCCTGACTCTTGTAAATTCAACAAAGAAAAGAGGCTTGCCCTCAAGGATTTTGTCGCTTACTTTGGTAAGGGAAATAAGCACTTCAGAGCCAAATGTGACCGCAGGTGCAACTATTTTCCCTCCTTTTTTAAGTTGTTCTATCCAGTCAAATGTAATATCTGCAATAGAAGTTGTAACTATAATACTATCATAAGGGGCATATGGTTTGTATCCCAAAAGTCCATCAGTATTGATAATCTTTACCTTTTTATAAATTCCCGCGCGCTTCAGTGCAGCCTTTGCAAGGTTATACACGGTTTCATTGACCTCTACGGTTACAACTTTCCCTTTACCCCCGACCACCTGTTGCAGTATAGCAGCATTGTATCCGCTACCCGTTCCTATTTCAAGCACAGAACTCCCTTTTTTAATGCCTGCCTCTTCAGCCATTATAGACATTACAGCAGGTTGAGAAGAACTAGAGACAATTTCACCTTTTTCAACAAGTGTGGGAATTGATTTGTCAACGTATATTTTCTCAAGTATAGTGGCGGAATTATCAGAAGATTTTATGTTTGTTACATGCCACTCACCCTGCTCGTCCTTTTCCCAGAATCCCCTGACAAAATCTTCTCTCTTTACTGACAAAAAGGCTTCTTCCACACCTTTTGAATGTAAATATCCTTTCTCTTTGAGATGCTCAACGAGTTTTTTTCTGTATATAGTACTATCCATCTGTATATTAATTTTAAAGCAAATTCATAGCAATTTCAATTTGTTGTCTATATATAACGAAATATTATTACGTTAAAAAGAAATATATTAAATAAAGAGGAGCTGTAAAAACTATGCTATCAATCCTATCAAGTACTCCTCCATGCCCCGGGAATATATTGGAGGAATCTTTAACTCCCTTTTCTCTCTTCCATATTGATTCTATTAAATCTCCAACAGTGGCCCCAAATGATATTATCAATGTTAAAAGCAATGCATGCACAAACAAATTGTGCCCCGTGTGCATCAGAAATTTGAAGTATAACAAATATATCACGTACAAAATCACACTGCCGCCGACCAAACCTTCAACTGTTTTATTAGGACTTGCCTTGTAGGCCAATTTATGCTTTCCCATTGACTTACCGAAGATATATCCACCCGTATCGAAAATCCAGATGGCTGACAAAAATACAACAACATTCACAAAGCCAAGGCTTTCCCTCATAAGAAATATGGAAAATCCACCGGCAGTGAAATAAACAATTCCAAAAAACTCCTTAGCAAACTCAGAAAAAGCAAAGCCTTTTTTCCATCTGTATAGAAAAAATGCGATATAAAGAGAGGCAAGTCCAACCTCAAATTCTATAAAGAACTTTTTTAAAAAAAGCAAAATGACAAGTGATATTATCAAAAACACGAATGAAGACAGGAAGCTGTTCACATCCAGACCAAGCAAAAAACAGTATTCATAGAATGCTCCAAGCATAAATAATATAATAAAAACAGACAGCCAGACCCCTCCCAGGTAGAAGAATGCCAGTACCACCGGGATAAGCACAAGTGCGGTTAATATTCGCGTCATTATTTCCCTAAAATTAAATGCCGCCAAATCTTCTCCGCCTTTCTGAAAATTGTTTTAAAACTTGAAGATAGTCATCCTCTCTGAAGTCCGGCCAATATTTCTCAACAAAAAACAGTTCGGTATAAGCAATTTGATAAAGCAAGAAATTTGAAATCCGCCTTTCCCCTCCTGTTCTTATAAGCATATCAGGGAATGGTACATCCGGCTTGTAGAGATATTTCGTAAACTCCTCCTCGGAAACAGCAGTTTTATTTTCTTTGAGCAATTTGTTAATACCATCTATTATTTCCGTCCTACCTCCATAAGAAAGAGCAAGAAAAAGCTTAAGCCTTTTACAATCTTTTGTTTCTTCTTTTGCCAACGATATGCTATTCATGACCTCCTGTGGGATGATATTAAGGTTTCCTATTACATCAAATCTTACACCGTTCCTTTTTAACTCCGGAGTTTCTTCATTTATGAGGTCCACAAGCATGCGCATCAAAAAATATACCTCTTCCTTCGGCCTTTTCCAGTTTTCAGTGGAAAATGTATAGAGCGTCAGGTATTCTACGCCCACATCCACTGAAATCTCTATAATATCTCTAACGGATTCCGCACCAACTCTGTGGCCTTCAAACCGCTCAAGACCCCTCTGTTTAGCCCATCTTCCATTCCCATCCATTATAATGGCCACATGACGGGGATAGCCCACTATTCCTCCATTATATCTTTTTCTTTTTTCAATGCGGATTCATTAACCGATTCAATGTATTTGTCTGTCAGTTTTTGAATCTCGGATTCACCCCTGTCTTTATCATCTTCTGATATTTCTTTATCTTTTTCCATCCTTCTTATCTTTTCAATACCGTCTCTTCTGATATTTCTTATAGCCACTCTCGTATCCTCGGCAAATTTTTTCACGATTTTCACCAGTTCCTCTCTCCTTTCCTCAGACATCGGGGGTATAGGAACTTTTATGGCATTCCCATCCACTCTTGGATTCAGCCCCAGACCTGATTTTTTTATTTCCCTATCAATTGCTGGAACCACAGTTTTATCCCATGCCTGTATAACCAGCAGGCTCGGGTCAGAAGCAGATATTGTAGCAATTTGCTTTATAGGAACCCTCTGGCCATAATAATCGACCTTTATGCCGTCAAGCAACTGCGGGGTGGCACGTCCTGTTCTCAATCTTGAAATCTCTGTCTGAAACATACTGAGGGCTTTAAACATTCTTTCTTCAACATCTTTATAAACTTTCTCCATTTTTAACCTCCCATTTATAATAAGCAAATAGGTAACAAAAACTGTAACCTATAATTAATGCCGCATTTTAACTTTCTTGCATTGGAATACGCAGTTTATGCTCCTTTGCCGTTTCTACAGCCTTTTCATAGCCGGCATCCGCATGCCTGACAACTCCAAGCCCCGGGTCATTGGTGAGAACTCTTTCAAGTTTTTTGCTTGCAAGCTCGGTTCCATCAGCAACAACCACCATCCCGGCATGCAAGGAATAGCCTATACCAACCCCACCGCCATGGTGGAAAGATACCCATGTTGCACCGGAAGAAACATTGAGCATGGCATTCAAAACTGGCCAATCCGCAATAGCATCAGACCCATCTTTCATAGCCTCGGTTTCCCTGTATGGAGACGCAACCGAGCCCGTGTCATGATGGTCTCTTCCAATTACAATCGGAGCATCAAGCTCACCATTTCTTACCATTTCATTAATGGCAAGCCCGAACTCTGCTCTCTGGCCCTGAGACAGCCAGCAGATTCTCGCAGGAAGTCCCTGCCACTTAACTTTTTTCTGCGCCATTTCAATCCATTTTTTAAGGTGCATATCTTTTGGGAAAAGTTCAAGCACCTTTCTATCTGTTTTGTAGATATCCTCTTCATTACCTGACAGAGCCACCCATCTGAATGGTCCTGAGCCTTCAGCAAAGAAATCCCTTATAAATGCGGGAACATATCCATGAATATCAAAAGCATTTTTAAGTCCATTATCATAAGCAAGTCTTCTCAGATTATTTCCGTATTCAAATGTGATTGCGCCTTTTCTCTGCATCTCAAGCATTGCTTCAACATGTCTTACAGAAGATTCACCAACCTTTTTCATATAAGTATCAGGGTCTTTCTTGCGCAATTCGTCAGCCTGCTCAACGGTCATTCCACCGGGGATGTATCCGTTTAACGGGTCATGAGCCGCCACCTGGTCGGTAAGCATGTCAGGTATAAATCCTCTCTTTACCAATTCCGGATGGACATCTGCAGCATTGCCCAAAAGTCCGATGGAAAGGGGTTTTTTCTCCTTCTTTGCACTCTCTGCCATATCAAGAGCCTTATCAATAGAATCCGTCCATGTGTCAAGATATCCCGTTTTTATCCTTCTCTGTATAGCTCTGGGGTCAACTTCAACAGCTATCATGACACCGTCATTCAATGTGGCTGCGAGAGGCTGCGCCCCACCCATTTCACCGAGACCAGCAGTAAGCACTATTTTCCCTGCAAGAGAACCCTTATAATGTTTTTTTGCAGCGGCAAAAAACGTTTCATAGGTCCCCTGAAGTATTCCCTGTGTGCCAATGTATATCCATGAACCGGCCGTCATTTGCCCGTACATTATCAATCCTCTTTGTTCAAGTTCCCTGAAATATTCCCAGTTTGCCCACTTGGGCACGAGATTACTGTTGGCAATAAGAACCCTCGGTGCCCATTCGTGCGTTTTAAAAACGCCAACAGGCTTACCTGATTGGACAAGCATGGTTTCATCCACATCAAGAGTTTTAAGAGTTCTGATAATTGCGTCAAAAGCTTCCCATGACCTTGCTGCCCTGCCTGTACCGCCGTATACAATCAAATGCGCCGGGTCTTTGGCAACATCCGGGTCAAGATTGTTCATTATCATTCTCATAGGAGCCTCTGTTTGCCACGATTTACATGTGAGAGTTTTACCTCTCGGCGCTCTGACAACTCTGTTCTCCATATTTTCCTCCTTGTGTTACCTCTTAATTGTAAGATACTAAAGAGGTATAAGCAAACATTTCCTTATTTCATCTGTATTTTTATTATTATTGGGCATTAGTAAATCCTCTTTGATTATCCTGTGGCTTTGAATTAAAATATGGATATGACTAATATCGAGATGCTGAATACAAAAGAGCCTCATTCCCTGGATGCTGAAATGTCTATATTAGGCGCGATGATGCTGTCAAAAGATGCCCTATACAAAGGCTCCGAAATGCTAAACAGAGAAGATTTTTTTATAGAATCAAACAGACTTATATTTGATGCTATCATTGAAAGCTTCAACAAAAGAGAAACAGCCGATGCACTTACAGTACGGGAATTATTAAAAGAAAAATCACAGCTAAAAGCAATCGGAGGTGAGGAATATCTTGCAAATATCATTGAGAATGTGCTTTCAGTGGCCCTTTTTGATAAGCATGCAGATATAGTACTGGAAAAATCTTTGAACAGAAGGGTTATTCAGGCAGCAAAAGAAATATTGAACAATGCAATAACAGAAAAATTAAAAGGAGAGGAGCTTTTAGACAATTCAGAGCAGCTCATTCTTGAAA
This sequence comes from Caldifarciminota bacterium, assembly GCA_027073945.1. The sequence goes on from JALTEL010000650.1 coordinate 11,742, forward strand.
TAAGGGAGCGTGGAGTTAGAAAGGGATTCACACGCATAAGTTCCCTTATGCACCCTCTCATTGATTACATTGAAAGAACCCGGAAAGAAGGGAAAGGTATAACAGGTCTGCCTTCGGGATTTCCCGATTTCGACAATATGACAGCAGGATTCCAGAATGGGGACCTTATTGTTCTTGCATCAAGGCCATCACAGGGTAAAACTTCTCTCGCACTTACAATACTCCATTATCTTTCTGTTGTAGAAAAAATCCCAACTGCATTTTTCAGCATTGAAATGAGCACGCAGCAAATCGGCCTCAGGCTGCTATGTATGGAAGCAAGGGTGTCAATGAACAAAGTAAGAACAGGCAGACTTAGTAGCTCAAAAGATATGCCGGCTCTCATAAAAGCTTCGGAAAAACTCAAAGAAGCACCCATCTACATCGACGATACCTCAGGCATTCCAATTCTTGAACTCAAGGCAAAAGCAAGGAGAATACACAGAGAAAAAGGCGTAAAGCTCGTTGCCGTGGATTACATGCAGTTAATACGCGCCCCAAGGCAGGAGAACAGACAACAAGAAGTTTCTCTTATATCAAGAGAATTAAAGGGACTTGCAAAAGAACTGCATATACCTGTTCTTGCCATGTCCCAGCTTTCAAGGGCATCGGAAAAAGGTGACAAAATCCGGCCCCCAAGACTTTCAGACCTGAGGGAATCAGGCTCTATCGAGCAAGATGCAGACCTTGTCTTTTTCATTTACAGACCAAATAAAGATGACGAGCGGGATAGTGACACTGAAAAGGTAGAAATACGCATTGAGAAACAGAGGAATGGACCAATAGGAAGGGTAAGCCTCCTGTTTTTCAAGCCTTATACGAAGTTTGAAAGTATGACAAGAGAGTCTGATTATTCGCAAGAGCCAATTGACGAAAATTTCTGACATAATACGTCATTTAAGACTAAAATATTTCTTATTACACAGTCTTTCGGGTTTTGTCTTCATCAATATTTCAGCCTGTCTTGTATTAACAATACTAACCCATTTCAAACTGAGAAATGCCGATTGTACTATCCTATTGATATCCGTGAACTTGCTTTATATATTGCTTGTGATAAGAAACCTGAAGGCACGAAAGTTAGCATCCATCATTGAAAAGCATAATCCATTCTTCTCCGAACAATTGCTGTCTCTTGTAGAACTCAGGACACAAGACAATTATTTTGTTAACCATTTAAATACTCAGGTAGCTCTGCTTATGGATTCACACAAAATAAAAATTCCATTTCCCCACCTGCTATTCAGGTTAAGTTATATAATAACTTTGATTTTTTTTCTTGTTATCCAGGTATTTCCAAATTACGCATTTGATATAAAACGGTCAAGAACCCTGAAAACGAGCGCCAATGAGATTACTGCCTTCCCCGATTCTGTGTTGGATATCCGTATAATACCGGCCTGCAAACAAAAAATCTGCTTTATTCTTTACTCAAGAGGCCAGCAGAGAAGCATTTTATCAAGAAATTCAATAAAGATTTACGGACTTAAACCCGGTAGATACGCATTGTTTTCAAAAACAAAAGGATATTACATAAATCCCGTAAAAATACAGATACTGGATACTCCTGTTATACTGGCAAAAAAATTATATGTGATGCCACCGGGATACACGGGTGTAAATGCACATAAACTAAAACATAATGAAATTGTGCTGGAGGGAAGTTATATCAAGGGTATTATCAAAGTGAAATCCGATTATTTTAAACTGATCTATGGAAAACTTACAAAAAAATACAGCGGGAATGTACACCTCATGCTCAAATTGAAACAAACTGCTCCAATAAGACTTGAGGCCTTTTCAGGGAATTTAATGAGAAATATGGGAGTAATTAGCAATATTACCATTGTATCTGACATGCCCCCGGGAATTGAACTCATATACCCTTTAAAAAAAGAGAATGTGATAAAAAATGACACTTTGCATATTATTGCCCATATTTATGATGATATCGGCCTCTCTGGACTTTATATGTCCGCTTATACAAAGGGTATATCAAAAAAAGGCATTGTAAAAAAATTTAAAGGTACAACGGATGATACTGTTTTTATTGCTCTTGATACCGGCAGCATGGGACTTGTGCAAGGAGATATCCTACACGTCATACTGACTGCCCGCGACCTATCCGGGAAACAATCGCATCTTGACCTTTATTACAGGTATCCGCAAATCGAGGAAATGACAGAGGCAATAGCCGAGGGTCTTGAAAAGAGTTCGCAAAATATCAATGAAGGGACAATAAACGTGGACTCTTTAGGTAAAAGTATCAGCAAAATAGAACAGTATTTCAAAGAGCGCAGAGGCCTGAATAATTACGAAAAAGAGCAGTTGATTTCAAATTTGCAGAATACTGAAAAAACATTGAAAATGCTCAATAAGAATCTGAGCAATATTAACAGGGTTATGAATAACATGTCGGCACTCTCAGGAGATGAAAAATTGATGAGACTTATGAAAGAAATAACAAAAAACTTAAACGATGCTCTTACGGAAGATATGAAAAAATTATTGCAAGAGCTTTCCAGAAAACAGCAGGTACGGGCAATGAACCAGCAACAACTTGAGTCTTATTTGAAAAACATAGAGAAAAGCAGGCAGAGACTTATGAATGACCTCACAATGCTAAAGAAATTTCTTGCAGGTCTGAAACGGGAAATTCGAATGAAAAAAATGGTGCAATCCCTATCCAAACTCTTGCAACAGCAAAAAGAGCTCAATGAAAAAACAAAATACTTCAAGAATATAAAAAGTTTGGCAGGTGAGCAAAAAAAACTCCTTACGCAAACCGAATCCTTGAAGGACAGTCTGTCTCTACTTGCAGACAGCATGGAGAATGAGGCATTAAAGCACACCATCCAGCATATACTAAAAACCGATTTGAACAAGCTGAGAACTTACATGAAAAATGCCATGAATGCTTTGAACAAAGGCAACAAAAAAGGAAGTCTCAACTATGAAAGGCAATCAAGCATGCAACTCGGTTTAATCGTAGAAAAGATGAAAAAAGCGCTCACGGGTATGGAAAACAACAGAGAGGCACGTATCCTCAATGTGGCAAAAAAATTAAGGGAGAGTTTGCTTTTTATTTCATTTGAAATAGAAAAGGATATTCCTCCGGATTCTGATAGAGCCTATGCAATAAAATACTTTCTCAAAAAAGAGCTGGATAAAATGATGGAGCTTGGTGGGCTCACACTTATGTTTTCTTCAAGATATCTTCAACTTCTGGAATCCAGTATAGATTACCTAAATACGAATCCCAGAATGTCAATGGCAGAAGTAAATCTGATAATAAAAAAGCTCCTCACAATAGAGTCTATGATGAAAGGCGGAGGGGGCAGTCAGGGCCAGGAAGATGAAATGGCCAGAATGCTAAAGAGATTATTAAAACAGCAGAGCCAAATCACAAAACAATCCGCAGGCATGCTGCCATTACCTATGCCTGTGCCGTCTCCCATGCAAGCTTTGCTCAGGCAAATGCTTGCCGAGCAGAGAAAAGCGGAAAAATTAGCGGAAATGCTGCAAAAGATGGGCAAGGGCAATATAAGCGAAGAGGCAAAAAAGGCACTATCCGAGATGAAAAAGGCTGAGAATGAACTCAGGAACGGACAATTTTCCGAAAATACACTCAAGCATCAGAGAAAAGCCCTCTCTCACCTTCTGAATGCAATGCGTTCAATAAGAAAAAAACAGGCTATTAATAAAAGGAAATCCCAACCGGGTAAATGGTACACGCCTCTGATACCTCAAAGGCCTTACGCTATTATACAAATGCAAAGAAGCAGAAAACTGCGTGAAAAGATTATGATGCAGGACATAAAAAATGTTAAAATGCTGCAGGAATATATCAATAATTTAATGAAAACTCATTAAAAG
>JALTEL010000651.1 GCA_027073945.1 Caldifarciminota bacterium
GTATATAACCAAAAAAGGAAAGATTATACCAAGAAGATCAACGGGCACCTGTGCTTACCATCAGAGGCAATTGGCAAGGGCAGTGAAGAGGGCAAGGCAGATGGCTCTGCTTCCTTATACCGAAGAGTACTACATGTAGGAGGAGATGATGAAGATTATACTTCTGAAAGATGTTGAGTCAGTTGGCAGTGTGGGAGAAATCAAGGAGGTCAAAGACGGCTATGCTCGTAATTATCTTATACCAAAAGGACTGGCTTTGACGGCAAATAAATCTAATCTTAAGAGTTTTGAAACCATAAAAAAGCAACAAAAGAGCAAGAAGGAAAAGATTTATCAGCACGCACTCAGGTTAAAGGAAAAAATAGAGAAGTTCACTCTTGTTATTAAAGCGAAATCAGGCGAGGAAGGCAAGTTGTTCGGGGCTGTGAGTTCAATAGATGTGCTTAACGGCCTCAAAGAAAACGGATTCGCGGATGTAGAAAAAGGCATGATTCATATGCCGGAGTCCATAAGAAAAATAGGTAAATATGTTGTTGAACTGCGGCTTCATCCGGATGTAAAGGCCCCCCTGAAGGTTCAAGTTGATTCTGAATAGTGAAGGACTTAATAAAAGTTAATGTTGAAAAGGTCATAGTTGATGACAGTATAGGTGAACCTGTTGTCATTTTAAGAAGTGCAGAGGATGATGCATATCTTCCGATATCAATAGGATACGCCGAGGCTCAATCCATACTTTTTGCCCTGGAGGATATTAAGCCTGAAAGGCCAATTACGCATGACCTGCTTTTGATGGTGTTAAAAGGCTCTTCTCTGCATATCACACGAGTTGTTATAAATCAACTTAAGAATAGTACGTTTTTTGCCAGGTTAATACTTGAGGGTGAACAAAAGGTAATTTCCATTGATGCGAGGCCTTCCGACTGCATTGCTGTTGCCATCAGGGCAAAGGCACCTATCTATGTAGCTTCCTATGTAATGGCAGAGGCATCCCAGCGGCATGAAGGCTGATAATTTCAGTGTACTCAGTACTTATGTAAATGGAATCAAGTTCAGAAATTTCCTTATACTCGCATCAGGGACATTCGGTAAAGGATATGAGTTGTCCGGTGTTGTGAACCCGGAGCTTATAGGAGGTATAGTCTCCAAAACAGTAACACTTAACCAAAAATACGGCAATTCCCCCCCGAGAATAAGAGAAACAGATTGCGGACTCTTGAATTCCATAGGCCTTGAGAATCCCGGCGTAAAGGGTTTTTTAAATGATGTATATCCGAAATTAGAAAATCTCCCCACAGAAGTTATTTTGAGTGTGGGAGGCGATAAAATCTCGGATTATGTTGATGTGGTCAGCGAATTAAATAAAACCAATGCAAGAGTATTTGAAATAAATGTTTCATGTCCCAATGTTGACAAAGGGGGCATTGAATTCGGTCAGGATAAAAAAATACTTGCTGAATTGATAAGAGCTATCAAAGACTCAACCGATAGGGTAATCTGGGTTAAACTACCTCCGGATATTATGCATATCCTGGATTTAATTGAGACTTCAATAAAATATGGGGCGGATGGTGTGGTGCTGTGCAATACATATCCCGCCAGTTTTGTGGATATAAAAAATGAAAGATTTTACTTTGAGAAGAAGCAGGCTGGGCTTTCAGGGCCGGCCGTGTTTCCCATAACTTTGAATATCGTGCGAAAATCTGCGGAAATATTCAGTGATATTACGATTGTTGCTTCAGGGGGTGTGTCTTCATTTGAGCATATTATTCAGTATCTAATGGTAGGCGCATCTCTGATTGAAGTAGGAACGATGAATCTGATAGATACACCTGCTGTTTTCAAAATGCCTGAACAGGTAGCAGAGTATATGCAAGTAAATGGTAAAAATTTGCAGCAGGTGAGGGGTATGCTCATTGGAAGATAAAGAGCGTGAAATTTTAAGAAGATTTATACCGCACAGTGTTTACAACAGAATTACCTATTCTCCCGAAATGCTGAACGGTTTCTTTGAGAATAAGGTTATCACAGCTGTTTTTGTAAATATCATAAAATCTCTAAACCTCACAGAGCCTGAGAATCTTGAAGCAATCGCTACGGCTCTTAACGATTTTTTTGCAGAGGCTTCAAAGATTATATTAAAGTATGGTGGTGAAATTCATACATTTGGGGAGGATGGAATTCTGGCCGTTTTTGGTGCGGATGTGTATTATAATGCGCAGATGGCATCACTGTGTGCCATTGAACTTTTGAGAGTTCAGATGGATAAGGAAATTTTGAATTTCTCCATAGGAATAGCAACGGGGAATGCCAGCTTTATTGTTGTTGACGGAGCTTCTTCTGCTTTCACCTGGTTGGGTAAGCCTGTGAAACTCGCCAGGGAATTGGCTGCAAAAGCCGAAGTCGGGAAAATACTTTTGGAAGAAGAAACTCTGAGGAATATTGAGCATTATTTTAAAATTCAAAACAAGTACATAGATGAAGCCGGCCCTTATAATAATGTTTACGAACTGACAGAAGAGCGCAAACTATCGCCTCCGATGTATAAATATCCCCTATTTGGCAGGGAAAGAGAATTATCTCTGATTAAAAGGTTTGTAAAGACGTTTTTCCTGGAAGAAAAATGCGCTGCAATGGGTATATCGGGGTTGGGCGGCATTGGCAAGACACGATTGGGAAAAGAGGCGATAAGATATTTCAGCGAAAAGGGCGGTAATACCATTTTTTATGAATGCGAGAACAAAGAAAAATCGCCTCCATTCGCGCCATTTTTTGTCATATTGAAAGATTATTTCAATGTAAATAATGCAAAAGACCTCATGCAGTATACGGATAAGGAAAGCGCAGAGCTTTTCTTCAGCATACTTAAAAGACAGCAGAGAAATATGCCTTTGAATGTTAGAGAGGTATTGTTCAATACAATGGTTAAGTTATTATCTGCAAAAGAACCTGTACTTATTTACATTTCAGGTGCAGACAAACTGGACAGTCTTTCCGCGGATTTTATAAGATATATACTGCACAGGGATGTCCCTGTAATTCTGTTCCTTGATGCCAGAGATGAACGTATCTTTGAGCTTCTCAATATCCAATATTTGAAACTTTATGCCCTGAATGCCAGAGAAAGCAGAAGGCTAACAGCCGCTATATTCGAAGGAAAAAGAATGAGAAGCAACCTCCCCACCGTGCTGCATGAGAAATACGGCGGCAATCCCGTTCTTATTGAAGAATCTGCTAAAACTTTACGAAATAAAAAGCTTGTCTTTGAGAATCCCGATGCAGTCTATCCATCTCCGAAATTTAGCAACTTTAAGTTGCCCGATAGCATGGAAAGGCTGGAACAGTTGCTTTTGGAGACTTTATCCGAAAAGCATAGGGAAATGCTGAAATTGAGCTCTTGCATAGCCTGTCATATAAGCAGGGATATGCTGAAAAAACTGGGTTTTGGAGATGAAGACATTGATGAGATGTTATATGAGACATCAATTAAATCAGTGGTGATTCCAACTGCCGCAGGCTTCAGCTTCCCATCTCCGTCTGTTAAAGAGGCTGTTGAATCTCTGCTTTCCGCCGGTGAGAGGAAGAATATACACAGAACAATAGGTTATATTCTGGAAAAGCAGCCTCTGGACAACTGGAACAGTATTGCATACCATTTTAAAATAAGCGGTGATGGAGCAAAGGCATTTGACTACTACATAAAGGCAGGAGAGGATGCTTTTTTGCTTACTGCTTTTGATGATGCGGTCTGGGACTTTGAGCAAGCGATTTCGCTTGTCAAGGACAAAGAAAGCCAACTTGATCTCCTGCTGCGTATTGCAAAGGTACAGGATAGGAAACAGGACTCAGAAAGGGCATTGAAGTATTTAAAAGACGCAATGTCCATCTGTAAAAAAATCAAAAATAACAACAAATTGGCGCTGGTGCTCAAATCTCTTGCAGAGGCCAATTTAAAACAGGGGAATGCCGGTTCTGCCTTGATTAATCTTAAAGAAGCGAAAAAATTGGCGGAAAAAACGGGTAATAAGAGTCTGCTCTTTCAGATATACGAAGTATATTTTGACCTGTATTTTTACAAAGGAGACCATAAGCATGCAGAAGGTGTGTTGAATGAAATGCTTGAAATTTCCGATACTTCTGATACAGATGATTTCAAGCTAATTGCCTTGCTTGCTTCCGGAAGACTGAATTATACCATGAATAATCTTGAGAAGTCGAGGTCAAGTCTGGAACAGGCCCTGTCAATTTCGGAAAGGCTTGCAGAAATACAGAGGAGAGGTGATATATTCTTTAATCTGGGTCTTATAAGTATGAAACTCAGAGATTATGGAAATGCAGAAAAAATGTTTAAAGAGGCTTCCAGGCTATACAGAATAACGGGTAATAAAAACGGGCTGTTTAAATCCATGGACAGGCTCGCCGAAATTGAATTTGAACTCGGCCATGTTGACAATGCCATAACACTTGAGCAGAATATACTTGCGGCATTACCCGATAATACCCGGGAAGAACTGTTTTTTAAAGTATCTATAAATCTTGCGGATTATTTTGCCTACAAAGGGTATTATAAAAAGTCCATGGAAGTATTACAGGATATGCTAAAGTATGATGATTCCAGCAAGTATAATGATGAAATTTTTGCCAGACTATCACGGTATAATCTCAGGACAGGGAACTACAGCAGGGCTTTGCAGTATATTAAAGATGTAAAACACAGTAAGCTACTCATGGTTGAATTTTACCTGCTTATGGATAATGTTGAAAAAGCCTCTGAATTTTTCGGAGATGTAGCGGAATTGCCGCATTATCACAAATGTCTGCTGCATCTTGCAGGGAATAAAGAGGTAAAACTTGATTTTTCAGGTGAATATGTTTATGATTATGTAGAGGAGGAATGGGTATGCAAAAGTGTTGTTATGCTTGAGGATTTGAAGATGGGAAATTTCGCTGCAGTGATAAAGGAAGTTGATAAAATTAAAAATCTCTATTTCAATGCTCTACTAAAACTTAATCTTGCCAAGTTTATTATGGATCAAGGAGGAACCGACGATACGAACCTTATCGATGAGGTTAAGAAAATTTCCGAGGCACAGGGGTACAGAGAACTTCTTATGTGGGTTATGTGTATGGAGGGTCGCAAAGAGGAGACTGATGCCTTAATTGACTCCATGTTTTATAATAGTGACAGCCTTAAGGACGATTACATTAATAGAAGGAAATCAATTTTTAATAAATATTGTTAAAGGAGGTATGTTATGAAGGACTTTTTGGGAGGTCTTGAACTTTTCAAAGGCTTTTCAGCCGAGAGGCTGGAGGAGCTTGCTAACAGGGTAAAAGCGCGCAAATACAACGAGAAAGACATTATAATACGTCAGGGTGAGAACAGCAATTATTTTTATATAATAAAAGAAGGACTTGTCGGTGTTATTGTGGAAGTGGACAAAGAAAGAGAAGAAATAATGGGGAATCTCAAAAAGGCAGGTGATTTCTTCGGAGAAATAGGAATTATTTATAACATTCCAAGAAGTGCAACCGTAATAGCGCTCTCACAAACAGAGGTTTTATATTGGAATGACAAGGATTTTATGGAGCTTATTTTTAGCAATGAAGATGCCAGAAAGAATTTGCAGACTCTTGCAGAAAAGAGACTTATGCAAAATGAAGAAACCGTGGAAAAATACAAGAAGACTATCTTAGATGTCATTTACAGGTACAACATTTAAGCATGCATCAGGTACTTATCCTTGCAGTTTTTTCTGTTCTGAATATTTTTGTACTGGACAGGGATGATAATGCAAAGATAAGCACAACTTACGGGGTGGTGGGTTGTGAGACCTCGATAGTAAAAGCGCTCCGCAATGTGAGTAAATCTATGGGCATATCTGATATTGATGTTGACACAATACTGCCCGATAATCCCTATAATTATCAGGAAATTTTTGTAACACTGGGACTCAATTCCAGTAAAACGTCTGTTGGAAAATTGACAGATTCCGAGGATTCAATTTTGCATGATTATGTTGTAAACGGGGGGAATTTGTATATAGAAAGTCCTGATTTCAACACCAATATGTTTTACAGCAAAACCTTTTCCCTCACCGGGACCATATACGGGGTTGAAGGTTTTCAAAAGTACACACCCGATTCTGCTTGGGGATGCGGTGTAATGCTGGGTATACAGGGAACATACGCTGGTCTGGATTCTTTGATTAAGCCCACCAGTAGTATCCTTTATATTGATTCAACTGCAGGTTCAGTATCCCTTTTTACTGACAAAAAAGATGGACAGGGTCACCTGCTTGCTGCATTTAATCATGTAAAACATGGTGCTAATGGAGGTAAAATAGTTTATTTCAATATGATTTTTGGACTTTTGGACAGCAATGTGCAAAATGACGTGATGCGAAGAATTCAGGGGCTTTTCTATCCGGATTTGCTTGTTATAAGCGACAGCAAAGACACTGCTTTTTGCGGAAACCTGCATAATGCATTTGCGCAGTTGATTTCAGATACGGCAATAAACGGGTTTGACTTTGCCAGTGCTGTTCCTGATTCCATTGCATGTTACTATAAAACCATTTTGTGGAACGTTGACACTACGGATAGCTTTCCGATATGGATGCAGGAAGATTTAAAGCAGTATCAAAGCATGGGAAAAAGGTTTATCCTCATGAGCGGCGAGATACGGAATATGCTCCCAGGTTTAAGTTGCGCCGATGTTAATAATGCTTTGCCTGTTAATGCCAGCAGTTTGGAAGGCAAAGGCAGAGAGTATTTCTGGCTAAATGTCAATAGCACGTGTGCTTCAATTCAGCCGGATGCAAATGCGAATGCCTTTCTCTACTATGTAATTAACGGAGAGCAAAAGGCTAATGCCTGTGTATGCCAGGGCGATTCCCTGCACAGAACAATTACATGCGGCTTTTCTCTTTCGGATGTCTATGCAGACGATAGAGCAAGATTAATATCATATTTAATTGGATATCAAAACAGTGGGCAAAATAAAAGTATTGATAGCAGTGTTGAAAAGATAAAGGTTTTTCCTTTCCCTCTCTCCGGAACACTTGTGAAATATAGCAATATGGAAGTGTATACGATTGATGGCAGAAATGTACTGTCCTTTAAAAGCGGTGGCGGATATCTTCATTATTCTTTAACTTCTTTACCAGCCGGGCGTTATATTGTAAAATTATATACTGACAGTTTGATGAGTGAAATTTATGGAATTTATAAGATAGAGAGGTAGAATTGAGTAAAAAAATACTTATTGTTGACCCTGATACGGCTCTGCAGACAAAAATGAAAGTTTTGCTGGAGCGCGACGGTAAGTTTAAGGCACTTGGAGCAGGGAGCTTTGCTGAAGCTGATGATATGATGCATTTTTACAAACCCGATATTGTAATAATGGAGCTTTTACTCCCGGACAGAAACGGTGTTGACCTTATTGTCAATATTAAACAGCATGACCCTTCAATTAAAATAATTGTATATACCGATATAAAAGGTGTTACTATTGAAAAATCAGTTAAGAAAAAAGGTGCGTCTTTATTTGTAAACAAGAGTGAAAACATTGAAGAGGATGCTAATGCCATTCTTGAAGAACTTGAGAAGGCCAAGAAACAGGCACCGGGTCCGGGCATGGAAGGGTTCAAAGGCAATCTTGAAGGTGTTGACCTTCGAGACCTTGTTCAGGCTTTTTCCCTCATGGGAAGGGATATTATCCTCAAGATAAAGGACGTAAAAACATTTAAGAACGGGGAGATTGCGTTCAGAGACGGAAACGTTGCTGATGCCAAAACTTCAAATAAAAAAGGTGAAGAAGCTTTCAAGGAAATAATGAGCTGGGAAAATGGCATTTTTGAGATAGCATATCCCAAATCTCCGGATGATATACAGGTAACAATTACAACACCGCTTGATGTCCTGTTGCTTGATGTGGTCAGGATGGAAGACGAGCTGCAAGTGGAAGAATCCGAAAAACCCAGGTTAACCGTTAATGATATACTGAGGCATATAAAAGCTGAAATACCAGGTTTTATAGGGGCTATGATATTTGATTATGTTGAAGGCGCTCCGCTTGAGACTGAGACAATAATGCAGGGCAAAACATTCCATGCATCCGCTGCTGTTTACGGAGGCATACTTAGCGCAGCGCTTGAAGCAATGGAAATAGTTACGCAGGGTGCGGAAAAACGGGAAGAATTTATACAGATGATTTTAACCGATAAAAATGACCATGTGATTATTATGCCTCTTCATGTTGATACCTATGCGGTATTTTTATTGATATCCATTGAAACCAAACCTCAGGAAGCTCTGAACGTTGTAAAGAGATACATCCCGGTGCTTGTGGAATTACTTAAAGCAAAAAAGCTTTAGTGCCGCAACTTTTTGTTGTATTCGTTATCATTGCAAATTCCATATTTGTTTTAACCGCAAAAGATAACATGCAGTTCTTTTGCCGACAAAATTCCGGTACAACCGTTAAAAATACTTATTTGAAATTTGATATGACAGAAAATTGGGAGCAGAATTCTTTCACGGGGAGAATCAAAAAAGATATGAATCTGCACAGCAGCTTTAATGCTTCACATCTGCCCCTTGGCCTTTCCATGTTCGTTGAGAAAAAACGTGAAACTTCGGTCAATGTGTTCAACTTTAATTACAACGGAGCACAGCTTACTTTGGGAGGACACATGGGCGGGTTATTCCCCAGAGTATATATTCTATATCAAAATTTCTGGGGCAGTACTCTTCCCATGCGCAATGCAGGCGGAGGATTATCATTGGATTTTAACACCAAAAGGTTTAATATCAGCGGTTCTTATAAAAACGTCGGAAAAGTTGAATACGGGAGTCTGGATGTTAATGCGTACTGGCTGGACCGGGGGCCCTTTCGGATCAACACAGAAGCGAAGATATGGAGCAACAGAATTCCATTCGGTGTATCGGAAGATACCAAAAGAGGAGCCAAACTGAATATTGGAAATGCATTGAGCTTCTGGAATATCACCATAAAACCGCATATGGAATTTGAAAAGAATCAAAGTTCTGTGTTTGATATGCAAAATTACAATTACTATTCACCGGGTATGCTCATGAGAGTGCATGGAAATACAATGGGTACCATGTATAAATTTGAATTTTACAATGAATTTGCAAAGAAACAGTTTCTTTCACAAAATGCATCCCTGCGTGAAAATACCCATTCCGTTTTCCTGCAGGCCAGTAGACCTTATGCCGGTATGGTAGGGAGTATCAGTATAAGACGATTCTATTATGAAAACCTCATTCCGCAGGACAGAGATGAGCGGAATATAGATATCAGCTTTTTTCTCGATTTAAGGCACTTACCGAAAGTTTCCACAGGCTATAGCGAATTTTACCTGAATTATATAAATACACCTTATTCTTCAAGTTCAAGGGTTAATAAGCTTTATTATCTCAAGTTTTTGAAGGCTGAACATATAAGCGATTTCCTTACAGTATCTCTGAGCAGTAAATTATACGCTTCTTACAATATATCTCCGAAATACCTACCCAACAGTGTGCTTTTAAGGTATATAAAATCAGGTATTTGCATCAATGTTTCCGATTCCGCTTTGTTTTTATCCTTTACGCATAAATATGCACAGCATGGAAGCTTTATGAACAATCTATTCACACCTTTTGATACCTCATACACAATCAATGGCAATGCATCTTTCAATGTAAAGGTTAAACATTTCTTATTTTCTCCGTTTTACAGCTTGTACCTTTTTAAAGGGGTTATGAACTACAGAGAGGAGAAGATAGGGCTTTCCATATCAAAAGGGGTGCTTTTCACGCGCTTCTTTTTGATGTACAGAGGGAATATAGCTTATTTTAATTCGCAGGTGCATTTTAAATGGTAAATGATTTCGATAAGTTAACCAGGGGCCATGCATTGTTCCTCAAAGTCAGGACAATAGTGGAAGGCCTGTACGCCGGCGTGCATAAAAGTGCTCTGTCCGGATACTCAATAGAGTTTCAGGATCACAGGGCTTATGAAAAAGGTGATGACCTGCGTTTTGTGGATTGGAAATTGTATGCCAAAACGGATAGATTTTACGTTAAAAAATTTGTAAGAGAAACAAATGCAGATGCACACATATTTCTGGATGCTTCAAACTCTATGGCATACAGGGATAAATTTGAATTCGCAAAATTGATAGCAGGCTCAATTCTCTACGCATTTTCAAGGCAAAAAGACAGAGTATCCGTATACATGGCAGGCAATAAAACCTTTTACATGCCTCTTTCCATGTCCATAACCAATATGCACAGAATGTTTAAAATAATTGACGAGAAACATGCACATGGAAAATTCTCACCAGATGAGGCGTTTAAGGATTTTGTGTATAGGATAAAAAAAAGAGGTATAGCGGTTATAATCTCGGATTTTTTTTATCCTGCCGATATTCCGCTTAAGGTTGTAAAATTTCTTTCTGCAAAGCACAATGATGTTGTGGTATTCCATGTCTATTCTCAATTTGAGCGGAATTTGACCGAACGCGGCATTTATATTGATATGGAAACTAATGATGCCGTGGATTTTGATGCTGTGCTTTCTGCAGAGAGCTACAAAAAAAGGTTTGACAGTCACCTCAGGCGCATAAAAAGCAGTTGTGTGGAGTCAAATGTGCAGTATGTGGAATCCAGAATTGAAAGCGGCATTGAAAATGTGCTGCTTAAATTTATTGAAGGTCGGGTATAAATGCATTTCCTAAACCCTGTATTTCTTTACCTTTTGCCATTTTCCCTTGTTCCTCTCCTCTTGTTTTTTCTGGGACGTAAGAGCAGGAATAAGATCAGTTTTTCAAGTGTTTATTTACTGTATTTGTCAAAAAGTAAGGGGCTTTCAAAGGAAAAATTCCGACTGTACTTGCTTTTGATAATAAGAATTCTATTGATTCTTTCAATATTGCTTCTATTCGCGCATATACGAGTGTCTGGCAGATGGTTTAACAGGGTGTATTTTGATGTATCAAGCAGCATGCAGAGTGCAGGAAAAAGCAGGGTTAGAAAGTTGATGCATCTTGTCAATGAGGTTTACGGAAAGAAGAGGGTTGTTGAATTCAGCTATTTTCACCCTGATTCTACCCGGTTTTACAATGATTCCACATATCTCGGCCCAATTGTGGACAGTTCCCTTGTAGTGTCTGACCTGAAATTTGACATCGACACAACAAAAAGTATTTTTTACCTCTGTGTTAGGGGCAAAAACACCGGTATCAGAGTAAAAAAGGACAGCGGTAATTTTGTAATATCGGCCTATGGCCTCAAAGACCTGGCCGTGCTGAATGTATGCAGTCCGGATAGTGTGCTGAAATCCGTTGATATCTCTCCTTTTGATACTATTGTGAAATTGCCGCGCACAGCGGAGGATTCAGGCTATCTTCTATTTTATCTCAAGACTTCCGACAACTTAGCAGATGATAATGTTTATTACATGTATGTAATGCACCGGATTATAAAAGTGGATGATATGTCGCACAACAGCGTTCTCAAGAGCTTCTTTTCCGTGTCCGGGTTTGAAAATACAAAAGACAGTGCAGATATTATGGTTGATGTTGACCATTATCCTGCTGGTAAGGCCGCTTTAAAAATAGTTTTTCTCTCTTCTCCGCTCGCATACCTGCATAACTTTGGAATAGATATGGAAAAAATCATAGGAGTCTTGACCAATGGGCAGGATACTGTTACAAATCCCGTCAAATTAAGAGGGGGCAAGGTTGCTTTTTATTTGAAGGATGTTCCGATTGTACTTTACAGGCATGTTAATAATCAAAAACTGCTTGTTGTGGGATTTGCCCCGGGCAAGGGCAGCAACCTATTTTACAATCCCGTATTTGTTGACAGCATGTATTCAATTATAGTAGATGCTAATAGCAACACAATCACAAAGAGCATGTCTTTTTACAGCTTTAAACCCAATGCTGAATGCAGGCGTGTGAAGTTTAGAAATGAGCCCGATGCAGACTTGCATGCCGGCATATACAATTGTAACGGGAACGTATTTGTTGCGAACATGTCAAGGAACGAGGTCATGAGACCCGCAAGATGCAGGCATGTGGCAAAAAGTAATCTTGTAAGCATAAAGGATATTGAAAGAAACCTGATCTTTGAAAAGATACTTATCATCCTTATCATCGTGCTGTTCATTGCCGAACTTTATCTGTCTGTGAAATACAGGGAATTATAAGGGGCTTTTTTCTTTCATTAAGTGCGACTTCTTTTGAAAATTTGAGGAATACCTTAAAATATATTTTATGGATATAAGTATTATTGAGAATGTGCCCGAATCTCCGGGTGTTTATATCTTCAAAAATAAGCGAAACGTTGTTATCTATGTAGGCAAGGCGAAAAATCTTCGCAAAAGGGTTAAAGGGCATTTTGAGGCATCTTCAAGATTTCTCAAAGATGCCGATTCATTGAGATTTATTATAACCAATAATGAAGAAGAGGCACTTTTACTGGAGGCCAATCTCATCAAGAAATACAGGCCGCATTTTAACATAAGGCTGAAGGATGATAAGAAGTATCCATATATTGCAATAACGGTCAATGATACATATCCGAGGATATTTCTTACCAGGAATTTACTTATGAAAAATGTGGAGATATACGGCCCCTATGTGAATGCGGGAGTGGTGCGGCAGAGCCTCAAGATATTGAGGGAGATATTTCCGCTCAGGAATTGTAAGTATAAGCTGCCTTCGAGCAGAAAAATCAATCCATGTATTGAATATCGTATTGGCCTGTGTCCGGGGCCCTGCATACCCGGGAAGATAACTCCTTACGAATACAGGGAAAATGTGGAAAATATAAGGGATGTCCTGCATGGGAGATCGGATTATGTCATAGGATTGCTGGTGGAAAGAATGGAGGAGGCAGCCAGAGATTTAAAGTTCGAAGAGGCTTCGCGCATCAGAGACAGAATAAGGGACTTAAGAAAACTCAAAGACCATGCCTACATAATATCACGGACAAGTGAGGTTAAGGATGTAATCGGACTTGCCATAAGAGGTAACACAGCTTATTTCTACCTGCTTTTCTACAGGAATGGCAGGGTGAATCAGACTGCGGATTTTCGCATGAAAGTGTCAAAACAGGCCGAAGCGGGTGAAGTGCTGCGAAATTTTTTGATTCAATATTATTCCACAATTCAAAACAGACCTCCTGCCGTTGTTGTTCCTTTTGAATTTGAGGATATGGCATCTGTGGAAAAGGCCTTATCATTTAAAATACTGGTCAAAGACGCATCATTTTCAAATCTGCTTAAGATTGCAAATACGAATGCAGAGCATACAGCGCTTTCAGAAAAACTGAAGAAAGGTGGCAGAGTGCACCCTGCTGTATCCGATATAAAAAATATATTTGGGCTTGACTGTTTGCCTTCCCGCATTGAGTGCATTGATATATCACAGTTATTTGGCACTTTTAGGGTCGCTTCGCTTGTTGTGTTTGAAAATGGCAGGCCGAGTAAGAGGTTTTACAGAAGATACAGAATCAAAACAAAATCTGCGAGGAGCGACTTTGACATGGTTTATGAGGTGACGAAGAGAAGATTTGCCCGGCTGCAGAAAGAAGGCGGAAACTGGCCGTGTATGTTCGTCATAGACGGTGGAAGTGCTCAACTCACAGCCGCTTTGAGAGCAAGAGAGGAATTGGGAATAAAAAATGTTTTCTTTGCCGCTTTTGCAAAGAGATTTGATGATTTTTACCTTGAAAACGGAAGGAGGCTCATGTTGCCTGCCAATTCTTTTGCAATGAGACTGATGAAACATCTGAGAGACGAAGCGCACAGGTTTGCCATCACTTACCACAGGCATTTGAGAAAAAAGGGGATGATCAGAGATAGTATTGACGGTATAACGGGTATAGGCATGAAAAGAAAAGCCCTGCTCATTAAGTATTTCGGCACTATTGACAATGTAAAAACGGCAAGTATTGATGAGCTCATGAAACTCCCCGGTATTGGCAAGAAACTGGCGGTATCCATATATAACCAGCTAAAAGGAATGCAGAGATAAGTGCCCGGGAATAAAAGCAAACTCACAGCCGTATTGCTTTTAACACTGGGAACGGCTTTCTGGGGCATGACATTTGTTGTTGTCAAAGAAGGCGTTAATATAATTGATGTCTATCTGTTTCTCTCCCTGAGATTCCTCATTGCAGCCTGCCTGCTCGGAATTTTGTTTTACAAAAGGCTTGTCCGTATTAATAGAAGGCTGATTAAATACGGATTTTTTCTCTCGATCCCGCTGGGTCTCGGATACATTACACAAACTATCGGTCTCAAATACATACTTGCATCAAGGGCTGCTTTTATAACAGCCCTTTCGGTTGTCATAGTGCCCGTGCTGTCTGCTTTTGTAGCCCGAAAATTTCCGCAGCCAAAGACCTTTGTTGCTGTTTTATCCGCTGTTTCAGGCCTGTACCTCATAACCGTTTTTCAAAGCACAGGTCTTTTTGTCGGGAATCTCTGGGTGGTGCTTTGCGCTGTGTTCTTTGCCGTTTACATTGTAATGGTGGGAAGAATTTCATCCATGTTTGAGCCAATGGCACTGACATTTGTACAGCTTGTTGTAATAGGCATTGCAACGGGTCTTATCGGTGTGTTCAAATCCGAATTTTATATTCCGAGAAACTATGCGGTATGGAAAGATATTGGCTTTACGGCTGTGTTTGCAACAGCCTTTGTTTATGCCGTTCAAAACAAGTACCAGAAATACATCTCAGATACACAGGCTGCCATAATATATTCCCTTGAACCTGTTTTTGCCGCATTGACAGCTTATTTCTATTCGGATGAAGGCTTTGGCCTTAAGACAATCATAGGTGGTTTGCTGATACTTGTTGGTGTGCTGATGTCAGGTGAAAAAGCGGAGCAGAGCAAATAATTTATTGCTTTCTGTGTGTGGTGCGCAGTATAATTGCAAAAATGGGAATATACAGAAAAGCAATAAAGAAACCGTAAAAGATTATCCAGGGCACATATGAAAGTGTTATTTCATGGTTGCCTTCCGGTACATGTATTGCCTTCCAATATCCGTCAGCCTTTTCTATTTTTACGCCTGCCCCGTCCATATTGGCTCTCCAGCCGGGATAATATCTGTCTGCTATGAATAGAAAGCATTCATTCCCCTTAAAATCAATGACAATTTTGTTGTTTTTCCTCCGGCTTAACGTGATTACAGCAGGATTCCGAGGTCTTTTAAAATGTATAATAGCATGCGCACCTTCAAGTAGTAATGTGTCCGGGTCTATATCCATACCGTGTAAATGCATTGTTATTTTTTTGCGAGCTATTCTTTGAATATTGTAAACAGGATATACCATACCCCTTGCATAGGTGTCTCTGTATACCTTATGCGGCCCGTACTTGCCAATTAATGGCATATACGGAGACTTTATATCCTGAATGGTCAGAATTGTCCCTATACCCATTGCACCCATAAAGCGTGCTTTTTGGGAGATTCCAGAGGTATCCGAAATCATACCGGACATGTTTTTGAGAAGCTCTGCAATTTCCTGAGGAGGTCCGAATCCCATTAAGCAGTTGTTGTTGTCATTTATAAGCCCGTTTCCCACATAATATCTGTAATACACATTTTCAGT
>JALTEL010000652.1 GCA_027073945.1 Caldifarciminota bacterium
TGTTATAAAAGATTAGTTATTTCAGATAGGTAATCTAAATAACGCAGATCAGGGGTAAAGAAAAAGTTTGAAAAAAGTGTCTAATAAGTAGAAAATATCAAAAGAAATTAAAATTTGGGTTTCAGATAATGCTTTAATTATTACACAAAAAAATGAAAGTGAAGCGATAATTAAATTTTATTTTTATAATCTAACAACAAGAAAAGAAGAGCTAGAAGAATTAAATGTAGGTTCTACACAACCATTGATTACCCAAAGGGATTTAAAAAGATTAAATATCCCATACACTCACCCCCAAGACCAATCCCACATCGCCACCGTTTTATCATGGTTTGATGATTTGATAGAGAACAAGAAGAGGCAAAACGAGATTTTAGAAAAAACAGCAATGGCGATTTTCAAAAGCTGGTTTGTTGATTTTGAGCCGTTTAAAAATCAGGAGTTTGTGGATAGTGAACTTGGAAGGATACCGAAGGGATGGGAGGTTAAAGCGATAGGTGAAGTTATCAAATTTTTGTATGGAAAAGGATTGCCAGAAAGGAAAAGAGAAGAGGGACCTTATCCTGTTGTCGGTTCAAGTGGAGTAATAGGATATCACTCCAAATATTTAGTATCTAAACCAACCATAATCATAGGTAGAAAAGGAAATGCTGGGAGCGTTAATTTGATTTTAGAGCCGTCTTTTCCAATTGATACCGTTTTTTATTCTTCTGAAAGCACTTCTTTGGATATGCTTTTTTATGCTTATCATCAGTTAAAGCATATATATTTAGAAGATGTGGGACTATCAGATACGGCAGTCCCAGGATTAAATATCCATATTTTAAATTCAGTAAAAATTTCTATTCCCCTTCAACCCATCCTCCAGAAATTCCACTCCCTCGTAGAGCCTTTATTCCAGAAAATCATTCTCAACCAGAAAGAAATTATGGTTTTACGCAAAATAAGAGATGCTTTATTACCACAACTCGTGTTTGGAAAATTAAGGGTGGAGGAAATATGAAAGCAAAACTTACTGAAGATTATATGGTGGAGCAATCAGCGATAAACTGGCTAAAAACACTTGGTTATTCCTACATTCACGGTTCCGAACTCAGTCCTGAAAATGGAGAAAGGGAATCCTACAGGCACACTGTTTTAAAAAGACGGTTCATTGAAGCAGTAAAACGACTCAACCCTTGGCTTACCGATATTTTAGCCAATAAAGTTTACAAAAAAGTCATAGAACTTGAGCATCCGGATTTCCTCATAAAGAGCAAGCTCTTTTACGATATGCTCACAAATGGGGTAAAGATAAAGGTAAGAGAGAAAGAAGAAGAAAGAACAAGGATTGTAAAACTCGTAGATTTTGAAGAGACAGAGAATAACGAATTTCTCGCAGCAAATCAGTTTACCGTTGAGTATCAATATCAACAGGATATTTACAGAAGACCTGATATGGTTGTTTTCATAAATGGGATGCCAATAGCCATCTTTGAATTCAAGAACTTCAATGCAAATGAGACGGCAAAGGATGCCTTCTATGACCACAAAAGAAAGATGAATGATATCCCTCAACTCTATGTCTATGCTCAAATTCTTGTGGCAAGTGATGGGCTGGAGACAAAATACGGAGCTATAACAAGCAACTGGGACAGGTTTTTTGTATGGGAGGGAATATTTGATGATAATGACTTAGAAATAAAGGAGATTGAAGAGAACCGTTATTATCTCTTTGAAGGCAAAGAAATGACCTCCCTTCAGGCCTTGCTAAATGGACTTTTCAGGAAAGCGCATTTAATAGGATATTTAGATGACTTTGTTTTTTACGATAAGGCAGGTGAAACCTACATAAAGAAGATTGCCATGTTTCACCAGTTTTATGCCACAAGGAAGGCTGTAGATAGGACGGGGAAAGCGGTTTTGGAGGGTAAGACGCCTGAAGAAAAGAGGATTGGCGTTGTCTGGCATACACAGGGGACAGGAAAATCTCTAACCATGCTGTTTTATGCAAGAAAGGTTTTAAAGGTAAAAGAGCTGGAGAGCCCCTTATTGCTCTTTATAACAGATAGAAACAATCTGGATGAGCAACTCTATAAGGTATTTGCAGACATGCCTATCGTAAAGCAGGTAAAGAGCATAAAAGACCTGCAGGAAACGATTAAAAATACAGCCGGAGGGATAGTTTTTGCCACTATTCAAAAGTTTGGGAAAAAGAAGGCAGAGGAATATCCATTTTTAACAGATAGAAAGAATATCATTGTAATTGCAGACGAGGCACACAGAAGTCAATACAGGCAATTTGCGATGAATCTAAGACGTGCAATCCCCAATGCCTCTTTTATGGGATTCACTGCCACACCAATAGAGCTTGAAGACCGCTCAACAACCCTTGTCTTTGGTCCTCACATCAGCATCTATTCAATGGACAAGGCAAGGCGGCATAATGTTGTGGTTCCTATTTACTATGAACCAAGGCTCTCTGAACTGCATTTAACAAATGAGTTTATAGATGAAGAATTTGAGGAAATCTCAGAATCTCAAGCATTAGAGTCTGAAGCGAAGGAGGCGTTGAAAAAGAAGTATGCAAGGCTTGAAAGGTTGATTATGGCTGAAGGAAGATTGGAAAGGATAGCAAAGGACATAGTAGAGCATTTTAACAAAAGGATTAAGGAATTTAAAGGGAAGGCAATAGTTGTTACCATCTCAAGAAAGGTTGCGGTTAAACTGTATGAGAAGATAAAAGAACAACCAGATGCCCCTTCTGTTGTCCTTATAATGTCAGGGAGTAAGCAAAAAGATCCACAGGAGTATGGGCCCCATATAAGGAACAAGCATGAACTTGAGGAATTAGCAGATAATTTTAAAAATCCTGAAGATGACCCCCAGATGGCAATTGTCGTTGATATGTGGCTTACTGGCTTTGATGTCCCCTGCCTTCACACCATGTATTTTGACAAGCCCATGAAGGGCTACTCACTTGTGCAGGCTATAGCAAGGGTAAACAGGGTATTTGAAGACAAGCCAGGCGGCTTAATTGTGGACTACATAGGAATAGCAGATAACCTGAGAAAATCCCTTGCCATCTACACGCTTGACAACATAAACGAGATATTCCTAAACATAGATGAAGTTATAAATCAGCTAAGAGAAAAATATGATATAGTAACCTCTCTTTTTCAGGGGATAGATTATAAAAACTGGGCAAGACTTTCACCAGAGGAACTTTCAATACTGACCACAAAAGCCTATGATAGGATAAGCAAAGATAAGGATACAAAGAAAAGGTTTGTAAGAAATTTTGTTGCATTAAAAAAACTTTATGCTCTGTCGAGTCCACATCCTGAAACCTACAGGATAAAAGATGACATAAGATTCTTTGAGATGATCAAGAAGATGGTTGTTAAATATTCTACTACGAGGATCAGAGATATAAACAAAGACCTTGAGTATGAAATAAGCCATTTAATTTCAAAGAGCGTTGCTGCCGAAGAACCGATAGATATTCTCTCTCTGAGGGGAAAAGATAAACCTGAAATCTCCATTTTTGACGATAAGTTCCTTGCCCAATTTAGGGGTATCCAGTATAAGAATTATGGTGCAGAACTGCTTGCAAAGATAATAAAAGACCAGATTGCAGTGAAGATGAAGATTAATCCGATTAGGTATCGCTCTTTGTATGAAATGCTTAAAAAGTTGATAGATAAATATAATATCAAACTTATAGATACAGCAGATGTGATTGAAGAATTAATAAAAATTGCCAAAGAGATTAAAAAAGTAACCAATGAGGGGAAGGCCCTCAAACTCAGTGAGGAGGAACTGGCTTTTTATGATTTATTGTCTTCAGAGGAAAATTTATTTGAAAATTATGATGAGATACAGAAGGTTGCAAAAGAAATTGTTAAAGAACTGGGTTACTACATAAAAGTAGCTGACTGGAACAAGAAAGAATACATAAAGGCGAAGATAAGGTCATCTGTAAAGAAAGTATTGATAAGGGTCGTTGATGGAAGAGTGAATTACGATAAAATAAACCAACTCTCAACAGAAATAATGAATCATGCAGAGGTGCTATATGCTGCATAAATCCAGCTCGTCGCCCGCAACTCTCCGCTTCGCTTCGGTGCTATCACTCGGACAACAAGCGGGTATCTGGTTCGGGCTTTCAGCCCTCACACAAATCGCCTTCGGCGACTTCAGATACCCGCAACGCGTTAGCCGACATATTTTGCCCTAATAAGAAGTGTGATCGTCCGTGGCTAAACAAGGAAATATGACAAAAGGAATAATGAGCAAAAAAAAGAAGAGCAAAATCAGTCCGAAGGATTACGAAGGATTTAGTTACGGACCTCTTAAGGTAGAGCGTATAGGACGATTTGTTCAGATGAGCTCTCATTGGGAGCCAGGGCAGTTTGAGAAATTCAAAGAGAGAGTTAGGAGTGAACGTCCAAAATTTAAGGAAGCGATTGATAAAAAAATTGGCAAAGCATTATCTTTAGTTGAACAATTTGAGTCTCTTGAGCTTCTAGCAAGTGTTTCAGCCAAAAATTGTTTTACTGATCCTGAAGAGTATAAGGAGACCACTTACGAAGGAAGGGGATGTTATGTTGAATACGCTCAAAGTCTTGTCTTGAGCCAGAAGCACAAAGAAGGGCTACCTCACGCCACTAAAGAGGCGATTGATAAATTTAATAGTTTACTGGCAGAAATTTATAATGATGTTTTATGGTATTTTGGTTCTGAAGTTACAGAGGGCAAACGGAATGAGGATGAGGAAGAATTGCGATTTACTTCGATATTAAGGTATTTGTTTGTTCGTGGTGATAGTTTCCCAGAGCATCATGTAGAGATGATAAGAGATATTTTTAGAAGCCACGATGTATTTTTTGAGAAACATTACGGCTTTAATTCTGGTCAGGTTATCTCAGCTATTCAAGAGATAGAGGAACAGTTACTTAATAATTTACGGCAACATACCGAAATTATGTCCCTATTGCACGAGCTCCATGAGCTGTTTAAGGAATTTGTGGATAAGGAAGGTTTAGATAGTTTTTCTTCGATTGACGATTGCCGTAACAAGTATCTTGCTTTACCAAATGTTCAGGAGAAGAAGAAAAAACTTGATGAGTCTCAGCATAACATCAATAGGAACCCGTTTGAAATTTGTCCTACTAAGAGTGTCC
>JALTEL010000653.1 GCA_027073945.1 Caldifarciminota bacterium
GGATATTATTTAAGCCAAATTTAATGTTATTAAAAAGTAAATGTTTTACTTGATTATCCGGTACAATAAATTCAATTATTCTGCCTAAAATAGTACCAGTAGCTGCCCCTATTGTCAATGCAATTAGAATATTTGACGTAGTTCTTTTTAATAACAAATAGTTCTTTCATGCCGAGGGCGGGACTTGAACCCGCACGAGGTTTCCCTCAGGGGATTTTAAGTCCCCTGCGTCTGCCATTCCGCCACCCCGGCATGTTAAGGCGGCGCCCGGATTCGAACCGAGGTATAACGGTTTTGCAAACCGTCGCCTTGCCACTTGGCTACGCCGCCAGTTAGTATTTAATTATAAATAACAAAGCCCAATCAATCAAACACTTATGCCTTTTGTCATATATTAATTGGCTCGGGTCCCCGTTTGTAAACAATTTAATTGCCCTACTTGAACCTTTCAAACAGTCCCTAAAAATTGTTCATTTCATTTTAATTAAGGCCGTTTTTATTATTATCTGTTTCAATTATATGATTGAAGTGGCTTAAACCATTTGCTTATACACGGCTTGCGTATTATAATTATAGCATAACATAGGAGGTTCTTAATGTCGGCAAGATGTGACATATGCGGCAAGGAGATTATGGTTGGAAATAATGTCAGCCATGCGCATAATAAAACTAAAAGAAACTGGAAGCCAAACCTTATTAAAACAGTTGCAATTATTGATGGAAAAAAGAAAAGGGTTAAGGTCTGCGCAAAGTGCTACAAAAAATTAAGAAAGGCGGTGTAGTTCTTCTTATTCTCTTTCTTTTTTCCTTATTCCTTTTCATACTTTATAAGAACGTACCGTCAATTATAAGGGCATATTCCAAAAGTATTCTTGGTTATTCGGTTAATATCGGTGAAATAGAGGTTAAACCTCCCGGTCGTGTAATTCTCAGAAATATAAAATCATCTTATTTAAATGCGGATAGCATGTGTATAAGCTTTTCACTCAAAGGTATTGTTGGAGGAAAAGTGTATCGTATAACACTCTACCATCCTGTGATTTTTGTTGATGCACTGAGGAATGCTCACAAAAATAAAAAAAGGGGTCGTGCAGGCCTTGCCAGAAAGGTCCATTACCCGTTTTTTGTTCTCTCTACATATACTGTTAATAATTGTGAATTCGTAGGAGGTGATTTTCAGTTAAACATCAAGAAAATACAGGGGAACTTGCGCATGAAAATGCAGGAGTTATACGCTTCAGTGAGCATTAGCAGCGTGAGTTTTGATACGTTTTTTGTTGATACCGTTTATTTTGAACTAAATCAGATAAAAAGCAGGTACTTTGTTCAGAATGGATATTTCCTCTCCAATATTGGTTATATCTCGCATTTTTATGTTAAATACGATGATATGATTAAGATAAAGACCGATTATGGTCAGATATTGGGTGCAGGATTTGATAAAGTGGCCTTCACATACAACATAGGCAAAGATAAATTCTCTTTGAGCATAAAAAATGCTGTTTACAAAGACAGGAATCTGGATAATTTAATAGTGCGGGGCAGTATAAAAAAAGATACTGCCCACATAAAACGGATCATGGTACATTCCGACTGGTTGAATGCAGATGCCAGCGGGAATGTGAATGGTTTTGAAAATCCGCGAAAAATGCGTTTTGATTTTAATGTGAATTCCTTATTTATAGATGAAAAACTCTTTGGTTTTACTGGACACATGCAGTTTTCCGGTACACCTGGGCATTTCCATGGTATGGGATATTTCAAAGATTTACGACTTAAGAGTTTTGTTGCTGACAGCTTTTTTGGCAATTTATATGTTAACAACAACAGGTTATCAATTGTCGGGGGGCATTTATTCAAAGGAAAGTCTATGTCGGTATTTGACGCGGGCCTGGGATATCATATGGCAAATTTTAAAGGAGCTGTTAAGCTCTATGTCAATGAGGTTGCAAAGAATGCGGGTGGTATTGTTTTTCTCAAGGGTATGTTTTCATACATTGATGGTAGTATGTTCGCTTCCATGCAGGGAGATATGAACGATTTCAGGTATGGCACTTCGTTTTCCGTTAAAAGAGGAGGTTTGAACGTATTCTCAGTGTCCCCCGGGTTAATCTTCTTTAATATAAATGGAAATAATGTGTCAGTTGGTAAACAGGGGCCAATGAATCTCCTTTTAAAAGGTTTGCTCAGCGGGACAAAGTCCGCTAATTTCAAAACCGAGCTTGTGAGTGGAGACGGGGATTCATTGAATCTAATCTGCAAGGTATACAGAGAACAGGAAATTTTTTCTATGATAGTGGACTCCGTCTGGGGAAAATTCAGGCGCACGACTGTAAACACACGTTCTCAAATAGTTATAAGAAAGAAAGGGAGCATGGAAACATTTACTTCAGGGGACCTGTTATTTGGCAATGGACATGTGAGCATTCAGGGGGAGCATAATGATATAAGCGGTGTGACAAATATAACTGCCAGTATTCGTGCATTTCCGCTGTGGATAATAAACGGAGAAGGTACTGCAAATGGTTTGTTTTCATTCTCCGGAACAGTCGAGAACCCGGATTTTTCAGCTGATCTGGACTTCTCTGATTTGAGAATTGAGAATTATCTTATTGATAAATTTCAGGTGACTGCCAGCTACGGAAACAATTTTCTTGATATTGAGAAGTTAAATATTTACTATAAAAACGGATTATTCACTATGAAAGGGAATATGAAAAACATTGTAAAATCGCTGAAGCCGTTTTCATTCAATATTGATTCCACTACCTGCAATCTCTATGCAAAGTCAGATGGATTAAATATTTCGGATTTTAATGATTTGTCCTCAAAGATTTTTACTTCTGACAGGGCATTTCTGTCATTTGACCTGCACATGCAGGGATTTTTGCGAAATCCTTATATTACGGGTAACTTGAGTATCAAAGGTAACAACGGAGTATTTCAACCGGTGTCAATGTATCTTGATACATTTTCTCTATTTGGTAATTTTGTGGGAAATGAATTTATTGTTAAGAGTATGGAAGGAAAGAGTAAAAACGGTGTGATGATAGGCAAGGGTTCAATAAAGTCGACGAATTCTCTGTTTGATAATCCCTCGGTTGTCCTTGGTGTGCAGAATATCGAGGTTAGTCCGAGTCCCGAGATTCAGGCAGTTGTAAACGGAGATTTATCCGTATCAAAAGGCAGGGATGTACCGCTTGCTGTAACTGGCAATCTAAAGCTGCAGAAGGCCTATATTTTTGCCGAATTTTCCCAACCTTCATCACCCAATGAAGCCTATGCAGGCATACCGTTTGTGGAAATGGATATCAATATGTCTGCCAGCGATAATATTTATCTTGTAAATGAGCTTGCCCAGATAGAATTTGGAGGCAGGCTTGAATATATAAGAAACAAGAGCGGATACATATATAACGGCTCTTTTGACGTAAAAAGAGGCAATATTGTCTATCTTGACCACATATTTGATATGAGGGGCGGAGACATTGTATTTAACAACACGAGTTATATAAACCCGGAGTTAAACATGCAGGCTGTTACCAGAGTGGATAGCTATGATATTGAACTTGACCTTTCTGGAACTCTGAATGAACCGAAAATAAGTTTTATGTCCCATCCTTCACTGGATGAAAGTGATATTATATCTCTGCTTTCTTTTGGCACATTGCTTGCAGATGCCCCGGTTTCTGCAGGGGATATAAATTTACTGAAGAAAAGGGCGCTCAATATTGCCCAGGGCCTGCTTTCAAATAAAATAAGAAGAAAACTCGGTTTGAGAGAATTGGAGGTATCATACGGCAGCTTGAGTGAAGACCCGCATTTATCTCTTGGGTTTTATATCTCGCGCAATCTTTATTTGAAATATTTTCATGATTTTCAGTCCATGCACCTTGACCAATTCGAGTTAAGGTATAAGCTGAGCAGACACCTTGGTCTATATGGTTCGAGAGATGAAAACGGGGAATACTCACTTGGCGTGGGACTTGAAATGAGATTCTGATATGTATGCCGATGTTGTAATTGCAAAAGCCGGGCAGCATACGTATACCTACAGATTAAAAGATAATATGGACATTCGGGTAGGGGATATTGTTTTGGTGCCTTTTGGTACAGGTCGGGCAACAGGTGTTGTAGTTAAAATACATGCGGATTTTAAAGGTAAATTCAAGTTAAAGGAGATTTGTGCCAGGATGTTTCCGGAAATTTCTACTGGCGGGGGCAGGTTTGAATTGGCAGAATGGATGGCATCTTATTATCATACGAATATGGCAAAGGTCATTAACCTGTTTTTTCCTTCATATATACTTACAAGGTCTGATACTGAGTGTAAGTTTTTGGCCAATTCGGATGTAAGATTGACGGATAGGCAGCAGAAAATAATCGATTATTTAAAGCAGAGGAAATACAGATGGATTAAACAAAAAAGTCTTGCGCGAATGTTCCCGGGTGTACATTCTGATATGCGTTATCTCACAGAACATAAGCTTATAGTATGCAGGAACAGAATGTCCGCGAGGCATCCGCTTCCTTATGAGTTTTCTTATATCATACCGCGGAATTTTGATATTAAAAATCTGTCGTACGTGCAAAGTGCTTTTGTTGAGAAGCTCGATAGGGAATTGATGCAAAAGATTAGCAATGTGCACCTGCTTTTTGCTGTAACAGGCAGTGGAAAAACAGCGATTTACTACTGGCTCGTAAAAGAAATTCTGCAGAAAAACAAAAGTGCAATATTACTGGTTCCTGAAATAGCCCTTTCTGTTCAAACAATTCTGTATTTTATGGGAGAATTAAAAAACAGGGTGTATCTATATCACAGTTTACTTTCCAGCGAGGAAAGATTATGGATATTTCAAAAGGTTGCCAGCTCTGAGAGTTGCCTTGTCATAGGACCTCGATCGGCTCTTTTTCTGCCCGTTAAGAATCTTGCACTTATTATAGTTGACGAAGAGCATGATTCTTCATACAAAGAACAGGACAGGATGCCCGCATACAATGCGAGGGATATTGCCGTTAAATTTGGGGACATTTACGGAATTCCTGTTGTTTTAGGTAGCGCCACCCCTTCGCTGGAATCATACTATAAGGCCAAACAGGGTTTATACAAGGAACATTTTATCAGTGAAAGGGTGAGCCATTACAGTCTTCCAGACATTGAAATAGTTGATATGAAAGAAGAAAAATCACATACCGTGTTTTCATTGCGTTTGATAAACGAAATTAAAAGGTCTGTTACCGAAGGGAAACAGGCCATTTTGTTTTTAAACAGAAGGGGATATTCTCCACTATTACAATGTGCGGACTGTGGATATATATTTGAATGTCCTAACTGTAGTGTATCTCTGGTGTATCACAGGAAGGAAAAAAAGCTTAAATGTCATATATGCGGATATACCCGGGATATTCCTGATAGTTGCCCTGTTTGTAACTCTACCAATATTGTTTATTATGGTTATGGAACCGAGAGAGTAAAGAAAGAAATTTCAAAATTCTTCCCTCTTGAGGATATTGCCGTGCTTGACAGGGACAGCGTGAGAAAAAAAGGGGAAAAAGAGAGAATATACAGGGATTTCTACGCAGGTAAGATAAAGATTCTCATTGGCACGCAAATGCTGACAAAGGGGCTTGACTTTCCCGGAGTCGGTGTTGTGGGGATACTTAATGCGGATTCTGCAATTGGAATGCCTGATTTCAGGGCAGAAGAAAGAACAGCCCAGCTTATTTTTCAGGTTTCCGGACGGCTGCGCAAAAGCGGAAAGGTTATAGTTCAAACAAAACTGCCGGAAGATACTATCTTCAAGCATCTTTTAAATTATAATTACAGAGGCTTTCTTGAAGAGGAATTGAAGGACAGAAAAGAATTTCATTATCCCCCATACTATAATCTGATAGCACTTGAGACATTCAGCAGAAAAAGGGACAATGCAAAAAAGCTCATAGATAAGATTCATAAATTATTACTTGATGCAAAATCGGATTTGGCGCTTAAGGGCCCTACGCAGCCACCTTACGAGAAGGTCAGGGGTTATTACAGATGGAGAATAATAATTTACTACAGTGATAATGACAGCGATAGTGTACAAAAGGCCGTGCGCTCTGTACTGCAACACCTGAAACCCTCGGAAAGAAAAGAACTTTTTGTGGATGTTGACCCTTCAAGTATGTTTTAGTTGGCAGTTTAGCTATCAAGCTAACTGGGTTTGTAATTTAACTCTTGATATGTAAAAAGCGGGTGACGGGAGTCGAACCCGCGACCCTCAGCTTGGGAAGCTGATGCTCTACCAGCTGAGCTACACCCGCAAAGTTTTAATATTATAAGTTAAAATGCAGGTAAAGGCAAATGAAGTGCGTAAATGCATAAAAACGCTTTTGTCCGCAGAATTTTTGTGTGAAAAAATCCTTCACATTAAAGGCACTATTTGAAAGCACAGGCCTGTTCATTTAAAATATTAAAACCTATGAAATTGCTTATATTTTTTTTATTAAGCCAGAGTTCTCTCATAGAGCTCGGGAACAGATATCTGAAAAATGGCCAATATGAATCGGCCATAAAGGTTTTCTCCGAGATTTACAGGACATCCGAAGATAAGAGTGTTAGAGCTCTTGCCCTGTTTTCAAGGGCAAAAGTCAGAATCAAAATGGGTGATACACTATATGCAATTACAGACCTTGAAACGTTAAAAAAGCAGCGATTAATGGACACTTTGTCCTTTAGAGTTTACAGCATGCTCGCAAATATTACGCCGGATACAACACGTAAGATTGATTATCTTGGAGAATTTGTGAAGCTGTATCCAGAATATCCGCAAAGACAGAGGCTTATGCAAAAAATTCTCAATCTCTGCAAAATAACCGGGGACAGCACGAGAATGTTGCATATTTTGCAAATGCTTTCTTCGGATTATGGTGGGGTGTATAGTTCGAAACTGGCACCTGTTTATTATGCAATAACTGGAGATAAGAGGATAATGCCATACTTGATTAAAAGTGATTCCTCTCTCCTGTTCAATATCTATCTGGAGCGTGGGGATACTGCAAGGGCCATTGGATTTTTGCTCACACACAGGGGTATTGATACGAAGATAAAGCTTGTAAAATTTTTCTATCAGATAGGCGCGTATAAAAAGGCAATGGATAATAGCAGGGGGATTCTGGGACGGCGAGGTATAGCCGATGTTTATGTCGAATCAGGTGTTAAACTCGGCTATCCACCAGATTCGTTTGCAAGGCTCGTTCCATTTATAAAAGACAGTGTGCTTAAGTACTATGCCCTTTGCAGTAAAAATTTGACAAAGTATGAACGTCTGCTCGCTGAAATACAGGACAGTAGAGTTCCATATCTGCTTTCCATTATCTACAGGACAAATAAAGATTATCTAAATCTCCTAAAAATAGTTGATAAGATTCGGTACAGAACGTATACCGATACACTGAAGGTGGAAATAGCCGATTACCTATTTCATGAGAATATGAATGCCTGGGCGCTTAAAATGCTTAATGGAGTTCAATATTTTTATCCCATAGACTCTGTGGACGCATTGAAAAAGAAATTTGCCAGCAAAAAATTATCTCCTACCGGAATTTTATTTGCAGACTATACTCCTTTGCAAAAAGTCAGGTATTTGTTCCAGAATGGGGACTATAACCTTGTAATTGCATATTTGAAGGGTAAGAAAATTGACAGATTTATTGCCCCCTATCTTATAAATAGTCTTATAACAGAAGGATTGATACATAAGGATAATACAATGCTTAATGAAGTGGAGAAGATGTTTAAAGTTTTCTCGCCTGCAAAGGACAGGAGATACTATCTTTTGTTCAGGGCAAACTATCATCCTGAGAAATTTGCTCTTGATGATATAAATTATGATAAACTCGGCCCGGATGAAATTGACAATCTGTACAAGATACTAAAGGTACTGGGCAAAGTTCAAATAATAAAGGATGTATCCGGACTTAAAAGAGCCAGGTTTTACTATTATATAGAAAAAGGCGATTTTGATTCTACTCTTGCATATATGCCTGAGAACAGTAACGATTTTTACTATATGTTTCTCAAAAGATTTCAAAATATTATTGCGGACTCCCTTCGTCATATAAGAAATACAAAATTTGCACCACTGCAGCGGCATGCCAGAGAAATATTTGCAATACTACTTGATGCATCATTGAGAGCAAAGGATTATGATTTTGAGAAAGATCTGCTCAGCAGGTACAGGTCTGCATTCGGTGCGGATAGTATTTTTGCAGAGTACACAACGGTGTATTTTTATGCGCAAAAGGAGTATGAAAATGCTCTGTACTGGTCGTTATTTTCAAGCTCGGAACAATCGCAGCTTTTGAGAACTAAATCTCTTGTTCATATGAATCTAATAAGTTCTCTGGTAACGGCAGCTATGGATGATGAGGCAAGGAATCTGTTATATCTCAACATAGGTCTGTTTGACCGAATAGACCCGAATTACATTGGAGAGGAGAGTCTTTTGCCATATCTCAAACTTGCGGTTAACACAGGGAATACGAGAAAAGGTTTTGCATTTTTGAAATTTTTGCAAAAGAATAAGCGTATAAGCAAGCAGCAGTATTATTTTTACAGGGCATACTGCAAATCTCTTAGGGCACAGCTTGATACGAGTGATATAAACAGGATAAAAGACAGGGATAAAATACGCCCCATTTTTTACAATATTGGTAAGGCTATGATGCACAGGGCACTACTGGATACGGCATTGTTCTATTTCAAATTATCCATAGGGGGTCAGGATAGTATTTGTGGCCTTGCATTTTTTAAGATTGGGACTATTTATTATATGCAAAATAAGTATAGAAAGGCTGCTATGAGTTATGAAAAGGCTGCTCGTGTACTGGATGGGCAAGACAGAGAACTGGCTCTGTTTAATGCTGCGTTGTGCGCAAAGAAAGCGCAGGATAATATAAATGCCATTAAACTATATAGCACATATCTCACATCATGTCTTGATTGTGAGAGTATCGGAGATGCTTATCTTTCAAGGGCATTTGTGCAATTGCAGGCAGATAAGGGCAAAGATGTCACAGCTCCGCTTGATTCAGTGTCAGGTATACTGGGAGGTGAAAACGAAGCAGAACTGCTTTACTGGATGGGAGAATCCTACCTTGCGGATTCCGCATTTAAAGAAGCCTTATCAGGATTCCTCAGAATGTATTATTTTCACAAAAACTATTCAAACTGGAGAGACACGGGAGGCTTAAATGCGGCAAGGATGTATAGGTTGCTCGGGTTCAAAAGCAGAGCAATCAGCATTTACAGGGATATAGCCGCAAGGCGGAGTGATGTGATAGGAAGACAGGCCCGAAAAGAGCTTTTGGATTTAAAAAATGAGTAAAATTTTATACCTTTTGATAGGTTTTAGCTTGAATCCCGTATCACGTATTTACCACGCTAATATCAAGAAAATTCTTGTCAAAGACCATATTTTTGCATCCGGAGAATCTATCGTGTTTGAGACCGATTTAAACGGTAATACGCTGGATTCCATTACAACGGATAAAAAAATACTTGATTTTGATATGGAAAGCGATACGCTGTATCTGCTTTTAACCGAAAATGGACAGAGCAATGATTACATCGCCGAATATGCAAAAAATTCAGGGCTCTGGCATATAGTAAACGAGAAAGCATTAAATGTTTCTTATGCCGCTTCTATTTTGGTAAAACAAGGAAATATTCTTATTTCCTCGGATTTTTTCACATTAATACTGAACGATAAGGGAAGTTCAAAATTCAACTGGAAGTATGCATTTTTTCTGGATTCCATGCATGTTGTCGCACTTGACTATATCGGAGATTCCATTGTGCTCGCGAGTATCCATGGTAACGGCAGCATCGCCTGCAATGCGCTGCTTCCGTTTAATGGGATTGTAAGGGGTGCTTCAGCCTGCGATAGCGAGTATTTTCTGCTTACACAGGACTCGGGATACACAAATCTCAATGTTTACAGGCTTGATGGGAATGAGCTCGCACATTCTCTAACAATACAGATGCAGGAAGTTGGAATAAACAGCATTTTTGTTATAGATTCTCTTGTATTTTTAAATACTTCCGGCGGAACCGAGGTCTGTCAAATTACAGGAGATACAATTGAGAAACTTTTCTCTGCACAGGGCATATTCGGCAAGTCTTTTCAAAAGGCGGGCATGGATTTTCTGTTTATAGACAATTACGGTAATGGTTACAGGTACTTGACCGATGAGAATGCCATAATCGACTATGCACTTCCTGACCGCAAAATTGATAATTTTTTTCTCTACAACGGATATCTGTATGTAGCATTTTCCGATAGTGTTCAGTTGTACGATGCCACTTTTCCAGCCTTTTTGAGCAAACGCAATACCCTTAATCTTGATAATGTAAAATCTCTGAGTGTTGATGCCGATACGTTTTATGTTCTTGACAATACCGGGATAAAAAAGGTATGGAATAATTCTTATAAACAATTGGTCTCGGATTCTCTCATTGAACAGGTGCTGTGGAAGGGCGGGTATGCTGTTCTTATCTACGAAGATTCCGTTTGCATTTATGACCTGCACGGTGGGGAGGAAATAAGCACCATTTCATTGTATGATAATTACAGGGCTTATATAGATGATAATATGCTGTATGTATTTTCGTCGGCTTACACAGCCGATTCGGCGGGTTTTAGTGTCTTTGATATAAGTGATATTAAAAAGCCCGAATTTATGGGAAGGTATAAATTTGCAAACGCAATAGGCTTTGTTGTGCCGAGAGCAATTGCGTTTTCCGATTCTTTTCTTTATGCGGCGTATGAAATTGATGTGCAGAATGTTTATTATATAGATAGATACCGCAAGCAGGGCATGCAGTTTATAAACAGCTTTTATTCAACGGGATATCTCAATGATATGGAGATGCTGAACAGGGATACAATTGTTATTTCGGAAAGGCCTCAGTCTATGAATTACGACAGAATTTCGTTTTTGAATTTCGAAGATAGTACCTATCAACCAGTTTTAACACTGCAGGGACTTTTTCAAAAGATGATAAAAACGTATAAATACATATTCATTTTGACAGATGAGGGTCTATTTGGCTATGATATTGAATATCAGGGCAGGAATATATCAACTCTTAATCCGGGTATTGTAAGTAATGAAAATCCTGATTTGGGTGTATATATGAACATATTGCGGAATAAAATTTTCGGGCTTTCAATTATAGATATAATGGGAAGAGAGGTATACAAAAGAGAGATTACACTGTCCCCGGGACATAATTCAATAGAATTACCGCAACTTTCTGCGGGCAGATACTGGATTTGCCTCAAAAACCATAATGTAAGCTTTATACTTCCGTTTATCTATGTTAAAAAGTAAGATAAACTGGAAGCTCGTAAGATACGGAAGTGCGGCTATCACTGTTTTTCTACTTGTGCTTCTCGTGATAAGCATAAAAAATAGAAGTGCGCATACATTCGTTGGCATACGCCTGCGTGATATTTTAATACCATTGTTACTGTGGATTATTTACATTTTTTTTGATTCCTTGAAATTGACATTTCTTGCAAGGGGCATTTCCCACAAGCTCTCGGTTTTCGGCTCTTTCAAAGTAATAAGCATCGGCATTTTTCTCGCTGCTGTCACCCCTTTTCAGGTCTCAGGCCTGCCTGTACAGGTGTATTTGTTAACCAGGTATAATATATCGGCAGGGGAGGGGACATCCCTTCTTATGTTGAGAGGATTTATAACCTATTCTGGCATTTTTCTGCTGACATTTCCCGCAATTAAAATGCTCGGGCATATTGAGAGCAATCTCATGAGGGGGGTTGTGTATTACGCTGTATTCGTGATTTTCATTGTTTTTTTCATTTACATCCTTGCCGTGTGGGAACCTGCATTTGTCAGTAAAAAAATAAAAAATAAAAAACTGCTTGATGAAATAAAAAAAATGCAGGCAAGTCTGAAACTCAGTTTTAAAGACAAAACAGGCAGGTTAAATCTGTCCATAGCATTGATTTTTACTCTGATTTCCCTTTTCTCCCTTTCGCTCATACCATATACTGTATCAAAGAGCCTCGGGCTTAATGTCAGTATGAAGAGCTCCATAAGCGGTCAAATATTCTTGCTTGGAACCCTGCTGTTTACACCTACACCCGGAGGCTCCGGTATTGCCGAAGGTGCAAGCTATGCCGTGTTCAAAAAGTACATGACGCCTGACAAAGCCCTTCCTTTTGTTTTGCTGTGGAGATTTTTTACATTTTATATTACCGCTGTTGTTGGCGGAATTCTGCTTATTTTTGAACTTAGAAAGGAATAGCCTGCCTGCAGGTTATGCGTACGAAATATCTATCTTGCATGTTCGGAGTAAAACCAATATCATAAATATATGACCGATACGGAAAAAATCACTGAAAACGTCAAAAGACTGCTCTCGGAAATTCCTGATAACATCAGTATTGTCGCTGCCGCAAAAACAAGAACAAAAGAAGAGGTACTTGCTGCGATAAATGCAGGTATAAAGATAATCGGTGAAAATTATGTGCAGGAGTCAATTCCCGTTATTGATGCCCTTGGGCATATAGCTCAATATCATTTTATAGGGCACCTGCAGAAGAACAAGGTCAAGTACGTTGTGCCGCGTTATGACATGATAGAGACCGTGGACAATTTGAAACTTGCTGTCAGGATTTCCGACTATGCTCTGAAAACAGGAAAGGTCATGCCAGTGCTGATTGAGATAAACAGCGGCAGGGAGCCCCAAAAAGCCGGTGTTTTTCCGGAGGATGCGGTTAAACTGATAGAAGGGATGAGCGGGCTTTCGGGAATAAAAATAATGGGTCTTATGACAATGGGGCCGAGGTTCGGCAATGCAGAGGATGCTCGTCCGTATTTTGTTGAAACGAGGAAATTGTTTGACAGTATAAAGTCCATGGGGCTTGAAAATGTGCAGATGAAGTATCTTTCCATGGGCATGTCAAATTCCTATAAAATAGCCATTCAGGAGGGCGCCAATGTCGTAAGAATCGGAACATTGATATTTGGTGAAAGAAAATACGAGAATAAGGAGGATAAATGATTAAAAAAGATATAGTATCCAGGGAAATGCTTAAAAAAGCGAGGGAGTCTTTTTTGAGCAGCAATATAAACCGTCTGCTTATGGACAGTCTATCGGCCAATCCTTTAAGTAATGTTGCAATGAGCAGAGATACTGTTGTGAATATGAACTTTACCTTTTCCCATGAAATAAAAACCGGGGAAATCACAAATCAACAGCACAGCGGAAGGTGCTGGCTGTTCGCAGGCCTGAACACATTGAGAGTATTTGCACTCAGAAATATGAATCTGAAGACATTTGAATTATCTCAATCTTATCAGATGTTTTACGATAAGCTTGAAAAATCCAATCTGTTCCTTGAAAATATCATTGAGACAGCGGATAGCGATATATACAGCCGTGAGGTGATGTGGCTTCTTGCAAGCCCTGTTGCGGACGGCGGGCAATGGGACATGTTTGTCAATCTTGTTAACAAATACGGTGTTGTACCAAAGGATATAATGCCGGAGTCCTATCACAGCAGTAATTCTTATGGAATGAACAAAATTCTTACCGTCAAGTTGAGGGAGGATGCCAGAATACTGCGCGATATGCACAAAAATGGAAAAAGCATTGATGAAATAAGGGATAAAAAGTCCGATATGATTGCTGAGATATACGGGATGCTGTGTATGTTTCTCGGAGTTCCGCCTCTTAGATTTGATTTTGAATACAGGGATAAGGATGATGTCTATAACAGAGATACGAATTTAACACCGCAGGATTTTTTTGAGAAATACGTGAAATTGAATCTAACGGATTACGTGAGCTTGATCAATGCACCCACCCAGGACAAGCCTTTTAACAAAATGTACACTGTAAAGTTTCTGGGCAATGTTAAAGAGGGAAGACCTGTTCTATATCTTAACACAACCTCGGATGTTTTAAAAGAGCTCAGCATGAAGCAAATTGTTGATAACCACCCTGTGTGGTTCGGGTGCGATGTGGGTCAGTTTTCCAGCAGAGAAAAGGGTATCATGGATACAGAGCTTTTTGATTATGAGGCGTTGTTCGGTGTAAAATTCAATATATCAAAGGCGGATAGGTTAAACTACGGAGAGAGCAGGCTGACGCATGCGATGGTATTCACTGGCGTGGACATTGTTGATAACAGGCCTGTTAAGTGGAAAGTAGAAAACAGCTGGGGAGATAAGAACGGTAAAAAGGGATTTTTTGTAATGAGTGATAAATGGTTTGATGATTTTCTCTATCAGATTATTGTCAACAAAAAGTACATGTCTCCTGCGCTGTTAGAGGTCCTGGATACAAGTCCGGTGGAGCTTCCGCCATGGGACCCGATGGGCTCGCTGGCTATGTTTAAATAAAATGTTCACATTCGGTCCTGTTCCGTCAAGAAGATTGGGCAGAAGCCTTGGTATTAACAATATACCGCCCAAGATTTGCACGTATGCCTGTATATACTGTCAGCTTGGCAGAACCATTCATATACAGATAAAAAGACAGGAATTTTATGCTTATGATGAGCTTATCGCTGATGTAAGAAAGCATGTGGAAAGTACAATTAAAATGGGGGAGAAAATTGATTACATGACCTTTGTCCCTGATGGAGAGCCCACGCTTGATATCAATCTGGGCAGGGAGATTAAAGGGCTTTCGGACATGGGCATCAAAATAGCTGTAATCACAAATGCCTCGCTTATATGGGACAGTGATGTGAGAGAAGCTCTCTACAATGCAGATTGGGTCTCGGTTAAAATTGATGCGCTAAATGAGCATGTGTGGCATGCAATAGACAGGCCGCACAGGGACTTGAGCCTTTCGGCAATCAAGAGTGGAATAGCTGAGTTTTCCGCGAAATTCACAGGCACACTTGTTACGGAGACCATGCTTGTCAGGGATGTCAATGACAGCGATGATGAGCTTGCAAACACGGCTAAGTTCATAAGTATTGTTTCCCCTGCTGTTGCTTACATATCCATACCGACGAGGCCGCCTGCGGAGAAGCGTGCTGTTCCGCCTTCCATGGACAGAATAAACAGTGCTTATCAGATTTACAGAGAGTACGGAATAAATGTGGAATATCTCACGGGATACGAGGGCAATGAATTTGACACAACAGGCGATATTGAAAAGGATTTGTTGAATATAACCTCTGTTCATCCCATGAGAGAGGACGCAGTGCAAAAACTGCTTGATGACAGCAATGCTGACTGGGATATTGTTCGTCATTTAATTAATGAAAAAAAACTTATCATGGTTGAATACAGAGGTGAAAAATTCTACTTAAGGAATCTGCACGCGAAAAGGGCAGGCCTTTAGACATTTGCAAGGTATTTTCAAAAATAAACAACGCTTTAATACAGGTCATACCAAACGGAGCAAATGAACCTGTAGAAATATTATCATACCCCCTCTTCCTCAAAATTAGAGTTTACCGAAGTATCCTGATTATATTGTTTCATAACGATTTAACCTCCTTTTATGTGCCAGTTTTTGTTCTTATGAACCTCCTCAAGCTGGTTGTACAATTTTACA
>JALTEL010000654.1 GCA_027073945.1 Caldifarciminota bacterium
ACATCACTTGCAAGTGATGCACATATTGCAAAGGGGAAAAAAGTCGGTATAGATTCCTATGAAATAAAGTTAGACAGGGAAAACCTGATGAAAGTGATCAGGCAGTACCTGAACCTGTAATTAGAAATCGTTTTTTTTATATGAAACTCCTGCAAAGTACTTTGAATTATTAGAGTTTCATTGTTCGTTGTGAGGCTGTTTAATAGTCTATAGATCGGCCTCATGGTTGTTTATAAGAAAGAGCTCACTTTTAACAGAGTACCTGATGTTTTTTTTATGTTTGTTGTGAGACTATTCCGGGCCAGTCCGGAGCGGCCTCATGGCCGTTATATTTGAAGGAGAGATCAACATGGATGATACAGAAAATATTACAGAGGCTGCCAGTATGGAACTTGCTACTTTTTATGTTGGAGGCTCATTATACGGCATCGATATTATGAATATCCAGGAAATAAACAAACATTTCGAGGTTACAAAGGTTCCCCAGGCAGCAGAGTACATTATAGGAGTGCTCAATCTAAGAGGAAAAATTGTCACCATCCTTGATATAGGGAAAAAAATCGGGCTTTCACATATTGAAAGAAGCAAGGATAACAGAAATATCATTGTGCAGTCCCAGGATGAATATATCGGTCTTCTTGTTGATTCAATAAGCGACGTGGTGATTGCTGAGAAATCACATCTTGAACCTGCCCCCTCAAACCTGGGCGGCCTTGAAGGTAAATTTTTCAAATGTGTGCTGAAAACGGAAAAAAGTCTGATTGGGATTCTAAATATTGAAGAAGTATTAAAAGATTAAAAAACGGAAAATTTTCATATGAATAAAATAAAAATTCTTGTTGTTGACGATACAATTGTCTATAGAAAAATCATAAGTGATGTACTGCATGATATGCCCGATGTTGAAGTGGTGGGATCTGCCAATAATGGTAAAATTGCCCTTTCAAGAATAAAGTCTTTAAAGCCTGATCTTGTCACACTGGATATTGAAATGCCGGAAATGAGCGGTATTGAGGTGCTTGAACATCTGAAACAGGTCCCTGATGCTCCCATTGCCGTTATGCTCAGTACCCTTACACATACGGGAAGTGACATGACGATAAGGGCTCTTGAACTTGGTGCTTTTGATTTCATCCCTAAACCTGACGGCGGCAGGATGGCAGAGAATATAATAAAAATCAAAAAAGCCTTTACCCCTATTTTTGAGTCTTATAAAAGGCAGAGAGCTCTTCGGCTTAAACTCAAAGGCGGCAGGAGTACTAACGAATCAATACACTTGAGAAAACCTGTTTCCCGTCCTGTAACAGGAAGAGTTACAGCAGGTGCTGGAACAAGAAAAACCCTTTCAGAAATTGTTGGAATAGGAATTTCCACAGGTGGACCAAATGCTCTTTCCAAAATGATACCGATGCTTACTGATAAAATCAATATACCTGTTTTAATTGTCCAGCACATGCCCCCCATGTTCACTGCATCCCTTGCAAAGAGCCTTAATGCAAAAAGCGCTCTTACGGTAAAAGAAGCAGAAAATGGTGACCCCATCGTACCGAACACGGTTTTTATTGCGCCAGGTGGTAAACAGATGAAGATAATAGCAGGGGCTGACGGAAAAACAAGAAACATAAAAATAACCGACGATCCACCTGAAAACAGCTGTAAGCCTTCTGCTGATTACCTTTTCAGATCAATAGCCCAGCATTATATAGGAAGAGCCACAGGGGTGATTATGACAGGCATGGGTTCAGATGGGACAAAGGGCCTGCAGTTAATGAAAAAAAACGGGAGTATTATTATTGCCCAGGACCAGGCAACATGTACAGTATATGGCATGCCCAAAGAACCTATAGAATCAGGTATAACAGATGTCATTGCGCCTCTTGAAAAAATTGCAGAAGAAATAACGAAAACCG
The DNA here is from genome assembly GCA_027073945.1 of Caldifarciminota bacterium. The sequence goes on from JALTEL010000654.1 coordinate 1,911, forward strand.
TCATTAGATAATAACGGGCTGAAATGATAAAAATCACTCCTTCCGAATTTACCTTATTTAAAAAATACATTCTCGATATATCAGGCATAGCCCTGACAAAGGGTAAAGAATACCTTATAGAAACCAGACTTAACCCGCTTGCAGAAGAACTTGGATGCTCATCCTACCTGGAGCTTTATCAAAAGGCAAAATCGGATTTTAAAAAAGAAATTGAAAAAAAAATTATTGATGCTATATCTACTAATGAAACGTATTTTTTCAGGGATAAATCTCCATTTGAACTCCTTCAATTCAGAATTATCCCGGATCTTATTGACAAACGTTCAAAGGCGAGATCAGGAATCAGACCAAGTATACGTTTATGGAGCGCAGCAAACTCAACGGGCCAGGAAATCTACAGTATTGCAATGGCGCTTCATGAAATAAATGTAACTCCAAAAGACTACAATATAAAACTTTTTGGAACTGACATATCCGATGCTGCAATAGCAAAAGCAAGTTATGGCAAATACAATAAATTCGAAATAGCAAGGGGGCTGGATCAAAAACGATTAAACAAATATTTTGTAAAGGATAAGGATTCATGGAAAATCAAGGACGAACTGAGAGCCATGGTTCAGTTTAAAAAATTAAATCTCATGAAACCTTTTACAGGCCTGGGGAAGTTTGATATTGTACTTTGCAGAAACGTAATGATTTATTTTACAAGTGAAGACAGAAGAAAAATTTACAACAATATTGCAAAAGTCCTGGAACCTGACGGTTACCTGTTAATAGGCTCTACAGAATCCCTTGCCAATGACTCCGATCTTTTTATACCAAAGAGATACTTAAAGTCTGTTTTTTATCAACCTAAATAGAATATAATGGCCATGAGGCCGATCTGGATTTGCCCAGATTTGCCTCAAAGAATCAAAGATTCTGACAAAAAATGAAAGTTACACGTTGTTGTTTCACAAAGACTTTCTTATAAAAAAATTCTATCAAAACGGTATATTTTTTATGAGTGAAATAAATCCAAAAGAGTTCATAGATGAGCTGATATTCTGCCTTAAAGAAAGAGATATTGTAAAAGCAAAAGCTCTTTTACAGTTTGCTTCTGATTCTGACATGGATACTGATCTGCAGAAAAAGGCTCTAACAGAACTTGGCAGGGCAGATGAAAAAATTGCCTTCCCCCTGCTTGAGTATCTTACAAAAATTAAAATTTCAAGTAATGAAATAAAAGATTCCCTGTACGAATTGATATTGGACAAAGCCTATGGGAACACAGAACTTGTAATAAAATATATTACACAGAACAACAAGGAAAGCCAGCTGATATATCTTAAAGCCGCAGGTGATCTCCAGCTTGTAGATACCGCTCCCGTACTTGCGAAAATCCTTTCAAAAAGCACTGACATCGATATTCTCATTAAAACAATTGAAGCCATGGGAGCTTTGAGAATTAAAAAGTTTCTTCCTCTGTTTTCTGCAGTAATGGCAAGCAAAAAAGATGAAAAAATAAAACGGGCAGCTGTGTTTGCAATTGCTGAAACTGGCGGAAAAGAGGCTGTAAAAATTTTATCTTCAATGATAAAGGGAAACGATGAACTTAATTTAATTATAATAGAAGCGCTTGCAGGAATTCAGGATAAATACGCACTTGATACAATTGCATCTCTGCTTAATTCTCCTCATACTCACATAAGAGATGCTGCAATTAACCAACTTATAAGAATCGGCAGTAAATCTGTGCCAATACTTACAGAAGCTATGTCTAATGCTAAGTCAGATTATATGGTGCACCTGATCACAACTCTCGGGTATATCGGAGATCTTGCAGCAATCCCGGCTGTACTGGATATTGTAAATGTTAAACCAAAGGATCCGAATATAAGACAGGCTGCCTATGAAGCACTTGAAAGACTTCCATCGGCAAAATCAGCCATCAGCCTTGCAGTTGGTCTGCAGGATTCAGTCGAATCTGTTAGAATGAGTGCTGCACGGGCAGTTGATAAAAACCTTTCAAAAGTGCTTGTGGCAGGGCTTAAAAATATTGTCAGACAGGAGAACAGTGATGCTGCAAACGCAGTTGCCGCTCTCATGGACACGTCAGCAGATAATATATTTAATTTTCTCCTTGAAGAAGAATCATTTATAAAACTTGCAACTGCCCACCTTGCATCCAAAGCAGATCCTTCAACATGCGAACATTTCTTAAATCTTTTAAAAAATAAAAATAAACAGGAGCTTGCCGAAACCATTGCATCCAGACTTCCGCATTTTGAGAATGATAAGCCGGAATCTATTGATAAACAATTGTATGTTGTTGATGATTCAAAGATGATGCTGAAATTGTATCAGAATAAGCTTACAAATCTGGGATACAAACCAACATTATTCCAATTCCCCGGTGAAGCCATCAGTGCAGTAGCTGTGTCAAAGCCTGATCTTATAATTACCGACCTGAACATGCCGGACATAAACGGAATCGAACTTACCCAGGAAATAAGGAAAAAATATACAAGACAGCAGCTTCCCATTATTATGATCACAACCCAGAGTGATTTCATTGAAAATTCCAAATCAGGCAGCGGAGCAAAGGTTAATGATAATTTTCTAACCAAATCCGGTATCAGCAGGATACTGCACAAACCCTTCACCGACGAAGAGTTGAAAACCGCGGTTACATCTTTTCTGAAATAAAGGTCATGATGCAATTTATCAAATAATTTATATATTATAAACAACAGAATGCGAATTTAGTGCTTTTTATTTCTCAATTTGCTGTAAGGTAGATAGCGCAAATTCAGTTCCGTCCCAGGCAGTTAAGACAATAATGAGTTTTGTAAGCAGGCCTGAGCGAAACCCTTTTGTGTCAACAGAGAGTGCTATAGTCAAATTTGCTTGACTTCATACTATATTTTGAGATTAAGGATCGGAGATGAAATAAGTTGAACAGAAATAGCGCAGAATTCCTACCCCATGTACAAGGCGCATTAAAGGTTGCATACTCAACGTATTCGGCCTTTATTGCAACGAAGTAGATGGGCCGGAAGACAAGCAATCTCGTTCAACTTATAAAATTTTCGATCCTAAGCCTGTTCAAAATAGAGTATTTACTTGAAAAAGCAATACGAGGTCATTTGAAATGCTCTATATTAAAAAACTTTAACAGGAACGACTATGTTAAGAA
>JALTEL010000655.1 GCA_027073945.1 Caldifarciminota bacterium
CCTATGCTGACGTTGGCGTCAATATTGGAAGAACCGTCAAGTGGGTCAAAGGCAACGAGATACTTACCCGGCGGACATTGAATAACTCCTTCTTCTTCTTCCGACGCAAGTCCTATGGCATTATCTCCTTTTGACAGGATGTACTTAAACGTGTCATTGGCATAAATATCCAGTTTTTTCACCTCATCACCGGATACATTTTTTTCACCCGTAAGGCCCAGGATTTCCACAAGCCCTGCTTTATTAACCTCTCTTGAAACTATTTTTGCAGCAAGCACTATATCCGAGAACAGCCCGGTAAATGTTCCCTTTGCACCGGGATATTTATTTTGTTCCTCTATAAGGAACCTTGTGAGAGTCATTGTTTGTTTTTCCATAGCTCCTCCTGATTAATCATAGTTAAATAATAAAGTAAATGTTTTTGCAGAAGATAACATCGGTGCGATTTATATATCCTATTACACTGCACCGAAAACTCGACAAATACAATTTCTCAAAATATCGAGGCTTTTTAATTCTACCCTGGACAAGTACATTGCCACTGCCCTTACTTTTAAATGGCATAGCTTTAATATTTTAATGCTTACCATTTGGAGTGTCAAGGCACAACCTAACTAATCAAAAATCCATATGAAAAGAATGTACCCCTAAAAGTTATCGAATAAAAACCCGAATCAGCCTGAACACCTCTCAAAGCAAGAAACGTTTTAGATTTATCTCCGGGTTTAGCCCGATTTTTGCTAATTAACTAAGTATATCTCCTCTGTCTCGTTAGTTTTGTCTGTATTTAACCTTATAAAATATATGCCTGATGCAAGCTTTTTACCTGTTCTATCTCTTCCGTCCCATTTTATCGTGTAATTTCCAGATTCCTGACGCTCATTTATCAGTGTCTTTACCAATCTGCCGGATATGTTATAGACTTTTAAACTTACCGCTTGATTCTTGCTTGTATTTGTGATTGAATAACGGATTACTGCTTCATTTGTGAATGGATTCGGGGAAATGCTGAGTAACTCTGGCTTTTGTACTTCAGTATTCATATTATCCCTTTCTTTTATGCCTGCTCCTCCTGTATAAACTGCCAATCCTACACCCCCTGTTCCAATCCATTTATTCCCAGCACTATCTATGGCAATAGTATTAAAATAGTTAGAAGGCAGGCCCGAATTTGAGGTACTATACACTGTCCAGTTAGTTCCGTCAAACTTCGCTAATCCACCATATGTTCCAATCCATTTATTGCCTGACTCATCTATAGCAATAGCTTTAACATAGTTAGAAGGCAGGCCCGAATTTGAGGTACTATACACTGTCCAGTTGGTACCGTCAAACTCCGCCAATCCTCCTCCATATGTTCCAATCCACTTATTCCCTCCCGCATCTATGGCAATGGCATTAACATAGTCAGAAGGCAGACCCGAATTTGAGGTATCATATACGGTCCAGTTAGTTCCATCAAACTCTACCAATCCTCCACTACCTCCCCACGAACCTGTTCCAATCCATTTATTCCCAGCACCATTTATAACAACAGCATTAACACAGTTAGAAGGCAAACCTGAATTTGAGGTGTCATATACTGTCCAATTGGTACCATCAAACTCTGCTAATCCTCCATGCTTTGTTCCAATCCACTTATTTCCTATACTATCTATGGCAATAGCATATATATAGTTATCAGGCAGACCCGAATTTGAGGTATCATACACAGTCCAGTTGGTACCATCAAACTCTGCCAATCCTCCATAATATGTGCCAATCCATTCATTCCCCGACGCATCTATGGCAATAGCATATATATAGTTATCAGGCAGACCTGAATTTGATGTGTTATACACAGTCCAGTTGGTACTATCAAACTCTGCTAATCCTCCACCCCCTGTCCCAATCCACTTATTCCCTATACTATCTATGGCAATAGCATCAATCCAATTATCAGGCAAGCCTGAATTTGAAGCATTATACGCTGTCCAGTTAGTTCCATCAAACTTTGCCAATCCTCCACCCCAGGTTCCAATCCACTTATTCCCTCCCGCATCTATGGCAATGGCATAAACCCAGTTATAAGGCAGGCCTGAATTTGAGCTACTATACACTGTCCAATTGGTTCCGTCAAACTCCGCTAATCCTGCATACCTTGTTCCAATCCATTCATTCCCCGACGCATCTATGGCAATAGCATAGATATAGTTATCAGGCAGACCCGAATTTGATGTGTTATACACAGTCCAGTTCGTGCCGTCAAACTCCGCTAATCCTCCACCACCTCCCCACGAACCTGTTCCAATCCATTTATTCCCAGCACCATCTATGGCAATAGAATTAACATGATTATCAGGCAGACCTGAATTTGATGTGTCATACACAGTCCAGTTCGTGCCGTCAAACTCCGCTAATCCTCCTCCATATGTTCCAATCCACTTATTCCCTCCCGCATCTATGGCAATGGCATTAACATAGTTAGAAGGCAGACCCGAATTTGAGGTATCATATACGGTCCAATTGGTACCATCAAACTTTACCAATCCGCTCCATGTCCCAATCCATTTATTCCCTGAAGCATCTGTGGCAATAGCATATATATGGTTCTCAGACAAACCTGAATTTGAAGTGTTATACACAGTCCAGTTGGTACCATCAAACTCTGTAAGTCCCCCATCTGTCCCAATCCATTTATGACCACTCGCATCTATAGCAATAGCCCTAACATAGTGAGAAGGTATGCCTGAATTTGCATGGTTATAGAACATCATAGAGTCTGTCAGTGTGTCAAGCATTACAAGTCCTCCGCCATAGGTGCCTATCCAGATCTTACTGCCTTCTGTGGCAACCGCATAAATATGCTGTCCATTTGTATAGTTAATCCAATCAGCATACTGAGAAAACAGCTTGATAGGAAAGATTGATACCAGAAGGAAAACAATGATGATACCGACTTTACCCGTAAGCCTGACTTTTTTAATCACTTTATACCTCCTTTTTATTTTGCTAATAACAATATTTTACATCAACATACCTGTTTTGTCAAGCCTTAGATGTTTGTCAAAAATAATTACACCGAGGGGTATAGGGTTTACTATAATGGACGGGTGAAGAGGGAGAAGAATAATAGATGGGCTGCAGGAACAAAATGAGCATAAAATCAAATAATATATTGATAATATTAATTCTGCTCTAAGGGAATCGGCAAATTAATTGAAAGAACCGCTCCGTCGGTTTATAATTTAATGCATAAGGAGAGGTGGCCGAGTGGTTGAAGGCGGCGGCTTGCTAAGCCGTTGTCAGGCTTTACCGCCTGACCGTGGGTTCGAATCCCACCCTCTCCGCTTTTAATCAAAGGCAAAATTATGGAGTATAAAGAAAATATACTTAAGTGTATAGGGAAAACACCTCTCATAAAACTAAACCGACTCAACAATGGTTTAAAGCCACTGATACTTGCAAAGGCAGATTTTTTCAATCCTGGTGGAAGTGTTAAAGACAGAATGGCGCTTTATATCCTTGAAAACGCAAGAAGGCAGGGCAGACTGCCGCAAGGCACCACAATTATAGAGGCCACATCGGGAAATACAGGGGTTGCAATTGCACTCTACGGTGCTGTTATGGGATATAACGTAATTATCACAGTCACTGATAAAGTGTCCAGAGAAAAGATAGACCACCTTAAGGCATTCGGGGCCAAAGTCATTCTTGTCAAAGGGACATTAAAAGATCGAGATAGAAAGGCCGAGGAATTAGCTGCTTCTATCAAAAACTCTTTTTATGTGGATCAACACACAAATATGGGAAATGTTGAGTCTCACTATTATACAACCGGCCCCGAAATATGGGAAGGCACAGGAGGCAATATAACGCATTTTGTGGCAGGTATTGGTACAGGGGGAACTTTCACAGGTGTCTGCAAATATTTAAAAGAGATGAAACCGGAAATAGAGTGCATAGCAGTGGACCCCGTGGGTTCGGTTTTTTATGAATACTACAAAAATAAGAAAATTGTAGAGGCAAAAGATTATGAAATCGAAGGGCTTGGAGACGAGAGAATCCTTCCCATTATCGATTTTAACCTTATAGATGACATGTTGCAGATAGACGATAGAGAGGCCTTCACGGTTACAAGAAAATTGGCACTGACAGAAGGCATTTTTGCAGGTGGCTCATCCGGAGCAAATGTAGCATGTGCATTAAAAATAGCAAAAGGCCTTACAGAGCGGGATGTTGTGGTTACAATACTTCCAGATACAGGACTTAAATACCTATCTAAAATATTCGATGATGATTGGATGAGGCAAAGAGGGCTTTTGTGAAAGAAATCCCATTTTTCAAAATTCACACCAATGGGAACGATTTTATCTTTATTGAATCCACATATAGAGCACACGCGGATATAACAGATATCTGCAACAGGCACACGGGCATAGGATGTGACGGACTAATTTTTTACACTAAAGAAAAAAGCGGATTTGTATTCTCATATTTTAACAGCGATGGTGCAAGCGCTCCAATCTGCGGCAATTCATTGATATCCGCAGGCCTGCTGTGGAGAACTCTCACCCAAAACCTGACTGGACTTGAAGTTAATATAAGCGGAGAGAAAAAGCAGGTCTTTCCTTATGGTGAGGGAAAATGGGGTTCTATTATCTGCCCTCTTAAAAGCGAACTTGAGCAAATTACACTCAATATAAATAACACAAAGTTAACGGGATACTATACAAAAGTACCGGGCAATCCACACTTTATCGTGGATATCGATGATGCAATATCCGGGTTTGATAAGTTTGCAGAGAAAATCGTTAAAAACAGCAGATTTGAGCATGGAGTAAACGCCGAATTTCTGGTTAATAAGCATGGTAAAAATCCTTTCGTGCTTGTCTATGAGCGCGGAGTTGGAGAAACGCTGTCCTGTGCCACAGGAGCATCTGCCGTGTATTTGTATCTAAAATTTATAAAAGGCTATACTGTCTCTACACTGAATTTTAAGGGGGGAAAATACGACTTTTTCGAGAAAAACGGTATGCTCGGGCTCATTGCAAAACCTAAAATTGTAGCAACGGGATATTATTTAATTGATTAAACAAGGAGGT
>JALTEL010000656.1 GCA_027073945.1 Caldifarciminota bacterium
TATAAAGAAGTTTCTTGCATTTGGGTTAAAATATAAGCCAAAGATTTTATATTTTTATTTGCCAATAGACAAGGATTTTCCTCTTAATCAGAAATCGCTAGACAATATAAATAAGATTCCAATAAAAAAATTTTATAAAACTGAAGTAATAACACAAAGTGAAAACTTGTCATTGATTAAATCTCAAAACATGTATAATGCATTTATACATATGAATAATGAGTTTAAAATAGGAAATCCAAATCTACATAGTGGGCTGATTATGTTAAACTTTGGTTTATATTTGTCGTTAAATAATAATTTACCTTTAAGTTTATATGGACTAGATGCTGGAGAAGGAGGTAATAAATATTATGATGGAAGAAAAACATTAAAAAATCCTGTACATGCAAGAGATAAAAATAAACAGATGGCAGGTGATTTTTTAGAATATTTAGGTAAAAATTTTCCTCTATTCAAAAATTATTCATATTTCAAAAGTAATATTACAAAAGAAAAGGCTAAATGATGGAATTAAAACAAAAATTAAAAAATAACACATTGACTTTGGGGTCATGGGTAACGATCGGGCATCCTGCCGTCATTGAAATTATGGCATCTGCCGGATTTGAATGGCTTGTTATCGATATGGAACATACTTCGATTGACCTGTCGATGGCACAAATGTTAATAGCGACAATACAGGCACAAAACATCAAAGCATTGGTACGTGTCAGTAAAAATGAAGAAGTGATCATCAAACGCATTTTGGATATGGGTGCGGATGGCATAGTGGTACCTATGGTAAAATCACAAGCAGATGCATTGGAAGCTATTGATTACGCCAAGTATCCCCCGGAAGGTAAAAGAGGGGTAGGTCTGTTTCGTGCGCAGAAATATGGTTTGGGATTTGAGGAGTATAAAAAGTGGGTGGATGAAGAGCTTGTTATTATTGCCCAGATTGAACACATCGATGCAGTCGAGAATATTGAAGAGATCATTACTACAGAAGGTATTGACGGTGTGATTATTGGTCCCTATGACTTGTCAGGTTCGATGGGCTTTCCTGGAGATTATCATAGGGAAGATGTTAAGAATGCTATCGAGAAAGTATTACAGGTATGTAAAGTAAATAATTTTCCATCAGGATTTCATGTTATTGAATCTGACCCTGAAAAGCTGCAGCAGCGAATAGAAGAAGGCTGTACATTTTTAGCTTATAGCCTTGACTTTTTCTTTTTGGGAGACAGTGCCAGGGCTGGAATGAAAACGATTAAAGGAGCATTAGACAAATGAATATTATTTCAATAATACCGGCAAGAATGGGGTCAAGCAGATTTCCCGGAAAACCAATGGCAGATCTTTTGGGGATGCCTATGATAGGGCATGTGTATAAACGTGTGAAAATGAGTGAATTGTTAACGGAAGTTTATGTTGCCACCTGCGATAAAGAGATATATGACTATATCGAATCTATCGGCGGAAAAGCCGTTATGACCAGCGACTGTCATGAACGGTGTTCAGACCGCTGTGCCGAAGCGATGCTGAAAATTGAACAGGGTGAAAACATTAAAGTAGATATGATGGTTATGGTACAGGGAGACGAGCCGTTGACATTCCCCCAAATGATCGATGAAGCTGTTCAGCCTATGTTAGAAGATGAAACGGTAAAGATTACGAATCTTGTCGCAGACCTGCATACTGTAGAAGAGTTTGAAGACCCCAATGAGGTTAAGGTAGTTATGGACCTACAGGGTAATGCACTTTATTTTTCCAGGGAACCGGTTCCAAGCCGAAAAAAAGGTGCTTTAGATGTCCCTATGAAGAAACAGGTGTGTGTTATTCCTTTTAGTAGGGATTTTTTACTTGAATACAATGAAATGGAGCCAACCCCTTTGGAAATTATTGAGTCTGTTGATATGATGCGAATTCTTGAAAATGGCATGGATGTTAAAATGGTTCCTACAGAGCATGAGACAAAAGCGGTAGATACGACTGAAGATTTGGAACGCGTTAAAGAGATGATGCTCTCAGACAGTCTATGTAAAAAATATTTAAATTTCTAAAAATAAATGAAGGTAACCGAATGAAAATTGCAGCGACATCACCCTCTTTTTCAAAGAACAGGGTTTTGCAGAATGAAATGTACAAATATTTTCCTGATGCCAAGCTCAATCTTGAAGGCAAACGGTTTAACAAAAAAGAATTGATCGCATATATTAAAGATGCCGATGCAGTAATTGTAGGGCTTGAACCGGTAGATGAGGAAGTGCTGGAAGCATGTCCAAACCTTAAAATCATTTCAAAGTATGGAGTGGGACTCAACAATATTGATCTGGATGCCTGTCAAAAAAGAGGGGTGGCCATTGGGTGGACTGGTGGTGTCAACAAGCTTTCGGTTGCGGAGATGGCGCTTGGTTATATGCTGATGTTGGCAAGGAATCTGTATGTGACCTCCAATGAGCTTAAAAATGGCATATGGAATAAAAGTGGCGGTTTTCAGTTAAGCGGAAAAACAGTTGGTATTGTTGGTGTAGGACATATAGGAAAGGAGCTTGTAAGACTTCTAAAACCTTTTGGTTGCAAGATTTTAGTGAATGATATCGTTGATCAGACAGATTATTATGCAGAGCATGGGCTCATAGAAGTGAGCAAAGAAGAGTTGTATGAAAAATCAGATTTTATTACGCTTCATGTACCTTTTGATGAAACAACTGAAAATATGATTACCCTGGAAGAATTAGAGAAAATGAAGTCGAGTGCCTACCTTCTAAACAGTGCTAGAGGTGGTCTGATCCAAGAAGACGATCTAAAAACAGCTTTGCAGAAAGGCATGATCGCCGGTGCAGCTATCGATGCTTATGCCGAAGAACCGCCAACAGACAAAGACTTTTTAGCACTTCCAAATCTCATTTGTACGCCTCATATCGGCGGAAATGCAAAAGAAGCAGTTGAAGCAATGGGGATGAGTGCTATTGAGCATTTAAGAGAATTTTATGATTTGTGAGAGATAGCTATGTTGACAGGAAAAAAAGCAGTAATATTTGGAGGAAGTGGTTTTCTCGGTTCCTATGTGGCCGATGAACTGACACGCCGGGGATGCCAGGTGATAATTGCCGATATGACTGCATACAATTTTCTTAACCCCACACAGCAATTTGTCGAATGTGATATCATGAACAGTGAACAGGTTAAAGAAATTGTGAACGGTTCGGATTATGTATACAATTTTGTGGCGGTGGCAAATCTGGATGAAGCCATTCACAAGCCGTTGATGACAATGCAGGTAAATGTGATGGGGCATCTTAATGTGTTGGAAGCCTGCAGGGAAGCCAGGAGTATAGAGCGTGTTGTGTATGCCAGCAGCGCTTATGCTCTGAGCAGCGAAGGATCTTTTTACGGGATCAGCAAACAGACTTCTGAAAAGCTAACTGAAGAGTTTTTTCATCGTTATGGTCTAAAATACACTGTGATCCGTTACGGTTCTCTGTATGGTGAACGTGCAAGCCATAACAACTACATTTACAATCTTCTTGTCGATGCGATCAAGTCAGGAGAATTACATTATAAGGGAGATGGAGAGGATCTCAGGGAATATATTCACGCTGCAGATGCAGCAAAGCTTTCGGTAGATATTTTGCAAGAAAGACAATATGAAAATGAACACATTATATTGACGGGTATTGAAAAGTTGAAGCGGATAGAACTGCTTACCATGATCAATGAGATCATGCAGGACAAGCTGGATATTAAACAATTGAACAGTGATAATATGGGACACTACAAAATTACACCATACTCTTTTCACCCTACAGTTGCCAAAAAATTGGTTGCAAATCCCTATATTGATCTTGGGCAGGGGCTTCTGGAATGCATACAGCAGATACACAAAGAGATGGACAGTGAAATGGGAAACACAGAAAATGACAGATGATAAATTCATTTTTCTTTCATACCTTTTAGATAAGAACACACCAACGTATGGTAATCGAAACAGATTTGAGCAGATTAAAAAGAGTGATATTTCAACTGGAGCCATTGCCAATGATACTTTTATTGAAACAACGGTACACATAGGTACACATATTGATATGCCGTACCATTTTTATGAAAACGGCCAAACTGTTGAAGATTATGATGCCGTGTTCTGGGTATTTGAAAAGCCATTGATTGTAGAGATAGAGCAGGGTGACCTGATTGTCAATGAAAAGTTGATTGACAAACTTTCCGGTATTACGGATGAAGGGTATGACCTTTTAATGGTTAAAACGGGCATTTGTCATAAACGGATTGATCAGGATTTCTGGGAACGAAACTACGGGTTTCACCCTGATGTTTACGATTTTTTGATTTCAAAGTTTAAAGCTCTGAGGGTTTTCGGATTTGACTCCATTTCTGTTTCAAGTATACAGAACCGCACTTTGGGAAGAGAAGCGCATAAACGTTTTTTAAATCCTGATAGACCTCTTCTGCTTTTGGAAGATATGGATCTGAGAAATGTGAATCAGGATACGAATTTTAAGCGCATTATTGTTGCTCCGATGAGAATAGCAGAGTGTGATGGTCTGCCCTGTACCGTATTGGGAGAATTGAATGATTAAAACCATATTGTTTGATTTTGACGGTGTTATTTTGGATTCGATGAAAATAAAGAGAGAGGGGTTTGAAAGTATTTTTTCAGAATTTCCAGACGATGAGGTAAAAAAGATAGCAGCGTATCATGATGCAAATGGTGGTGTATCGCGTTTTGAGAAAATAAGATATTTTTTTAACCATATTCTTGACAGAGAAATAGATGATGAAACCGTACAGAAATATGCAGACAGGTTTGCTGTGGCTATAGAAGAAAACTTAAAAGATTCAGAGAATCTTATTGGGGAAACGGTGCAATTTATTCAAACGAACTATCAACAGTACAATATGCATATTGTCTCCGGTGCAGAACATCATGAATTGAATGCACTTTGTAAGCTGTTTGATTTGAAAAAATATTTTTTAAGTATTGAAGGTTCTCCTGTCAAAAAAAGTATTTTAATAAAAAATATTTTAAATAAATATGGATATGACAA
>JALTEL010000657.1 GCA_027073945.1 Caldifarciminota bacterium
GACCCCTTTCCTTCCACACGATAGTTGACAAAAACGAATTTCTGTGGAATCTAAGTAAAATAAATAGGGATTTTTACCAATGGGTTCCTTATATGAAGCTTTCAGGGTTCTGAAACTCTATATTAGACAGGGGCAGGAAAATGGGAAATATAGCAATCAGGAAAGATGATGATATCATGGAAATAAGGGATAGAGTGCAACACAAATTCAAAAGCGTAAAGGCATTTAGAGCCAGAAAATACACGAGGAAATTAAAATTAAAAGAAGATCCCTTGTCTTATCAGAAGCGAATCCGGAAAGAATGGGATGAATTTACTGATTGATACCAATATTGCCCTCTATTTATTTGGAGGCGATTCTCGGATCGCGGAAATGTTGGAAGGTGCGGTAATTCATCTATCGTTTATTTCAGAACTGGAACTGCTTGGATATCCGGGAATAAGCAATGAAGAAGAAAAACTGATTCGTGAATTTCTGCAAGATTGTGTCATCATTGATATAAACACACATATTAAAAATGGAACAATTCGGTTTCGCAGAAAGTATGGATTAAAATTTCCTGACAGCATCATTGCGGCAACGGCAAATTATTTGGGTATTCCTCTCTTCAGCGGAGATAAAGACTTTCGGGTTGTTAAGGATATTGACTTCCTTGTATATGAGCAAGATTGATTCCCTTGGAATTTTTCTACCGGAATAACTTAACGGTTCAAGTCAGTAAAGTAACAAAAGTACCAACCTTCCCCATTTCACTTGCGTTAGAATTGGCGTAAATGGAAATATGAAACAACGTCCCCCATTTCCTCCCCAAAACAAAGACCGCCGTTATCAGGATTTTGATCCCAAGGCACCTATATCAAGAAGGCAGAAAATAAAGAGAAAGGAATGAGTACAGTCCCATAGTGATAACAACACTAAAAGCGGGATCATCGCACCCATTCCAGCAACTGTTTAACAGATATAGGAGGTTGTGTAAAGTTTTAGTAACTTCTCAATAAGTAGAGACAGATTACATTGATGAAAGTAATCCAAGATTCAAAATTTGTGGCATAACCTACCCACAAATTTCTCTTGACTTTCAACGGAATAACTCTGTGGCGAACAGATGTTGCGATAATTTTAGGGATTAAGCAGGAAGATAAGGATAAGGAGTCAGGTAAACAGGCTAATTTCTATTTTCGATGCCTGACCCCTCTGCTGCCCCCCAATTCGTCCCAATTGACAACGAACTTCTTTTGAAGTATATTTCAAAAAAATGAATTTCAAAGGAGTAAGTTATGGGTACGAGAAGGCAGACATCAATTAAGGTTGACCCAATAGCTTGGGACGCGGCCAAAATTATTTTTAAAGAATACAATTTAACAGTAACGGACGCCATTAATATTTTTCTGAACCGTGTACGGATTGAGGGCGGATTACCTTTTCCAGTAAAAGTACCGTCAGAAAGATTGAAAGAAGCTATGAGAGAGGCTGACACTGATAATTTAGTTAGATATGATAGTATTGAGGATATGATGAACGATTTGAAATCATGAAATTTGGTCTGGCAAGAACAAAGAAATTTAAGAAATCTTTCAAGAAACTTCACCTAAAAGATAATGATGAAGCTATCTATATAGATGTAGTTTCGAAACTCTTAAACGGAATTGCTTTGGACAAAAAGTATAAGGATCATTTTTTGAAAGGCAATCCTGAGCTATATAAAGAATGCCATTTAAAACCAGATTTATTACTTATCTATAGGGTCTATAGAAATGAGGTTCAGCTTATTGATATTGGATCTCATGGTGAGTTATTTAAATAAAACATAACATAAACAAGTGTTCTCGTAACGAATCGTTCATCCTATTTTGTCTTTCATCCCTTCCAAAAGAATTCATCCTATTTATCCCCTCGCAGGAATTCACATATCACTGAAATTATAGGCGAATATCTGACATAACTTCATAATGTAACCACGTCCCCCATTAAACAATCTAACCGCCCGTTCACTTCGCTCACTCAAGACGCAAAGTACGCGAAGAAAAACATTGTGACCGCCGGGTAGCGGCGCCCACAATTGGCTTGCACCACTCCCTGGTAGTGATCTGCCCGGCAGGGCATGTTAGTTTTTCCTGATCGGTCACCCCGATCAGAAAAAGAAATATAACCCTTTGCGCCTGTCCTGTAGCTCCGGTAGATGGTACCGGGGTCCTTCGCGACTTAGCAGTTCACAGTTCAAGTCAGTAAAGTAACAAAAGTACCAATGTCCCCCATTTCACTTGCGTTAGAATTGGCGTAAATGGAAATATGAAACAACGTCCCCCCATTATCCCGGCCGATGGCGGCCAGGATATTGCTCATAAGGGTACTGCTTTTGGCCAATAGTTGTCTCCCGATTGGCCAAAAAAGAAAAGGCTCTGTGTTCTCTGTGTCTCTGTGGTGAACAGATGTTGCGATAATTTTAGGGATTGAGCAGGAAGATAAGGATAAGGAGTCAGGTAAACAAGCTAATTTCTATTTTCGATGCCTGACCCCTCTGCTTCCCCAGATATTATCCAGTAAAGCAGCAAAAGCACCAACGTCCCCTATTCCTTGCGCTCAGCCGTAGGCGTATTTAACCGGGGTGCCAAAAATTATTCCAATAAAATACGTGTGACCCCTTTTACACCAAAATATCTTGACAGCATGCCAAATAGAAGTATATTTAGAAATAAAATTGTAGGTTTTTATGGAGGTATAAATTATGAAATCTCTTTATAGCTCAAAAGTCAAAACTACAATACAATTGGAAAAGAGTCTACTTGAAGATATAGACCGATGTAACCCTTTCTCAACCAGGAGAGAATTTTTAGATCAAGCATGTAAAGCCTACCTGCAAGAGCTGAAGCGAAGACAAATAAATGATAAGCTTGAAGCCGCATGTGCTGAGGCTGCCGCTGAAGATACCGCTGTCAACGAAGAATGGGAACAGATTACGCTGGAGGCCTGGAAATGAGTTACCCGCATAGGGGAGATGTCTATTGGATCAATCTGGATCCAACTATCGGTGCAGAGATTAAAAAAACCCGCCCTTGCGTGATCATTTCCCCGGATACGGCCAATCGAGCTGGTCCTTTGGTCATCGTTGCGCCAATTACCAAAGGAAATGTGAAAAAAGTTTATTTTCACGAGATTTTTCTCCCAAGTGGAACTGCCAATTTACAGTACGATTCAAAAATAAAGGTTTTTCAGATGAGATGCGTTGACAAAAAACGTTTGAGCGAATCAAGTGTCGGCTCTATTCCCATAGAACTTCTGAAACAGTTAGACGAAAAAATTCGGATCGTTACAGGACTTTATTAATCCTCAATCTTTACCACGTCAAATATATAATCCAATGAATGTCCCCCAGATGCCTCAGGCAGCCTTTTCATTTTTTACTTGACAGGAGATTATAGGATTGTCCCCTATTCCACATTTATAGCCGCATCAACAACTATTTTAGCAATTTCATTTTCAGTCATCATTTTTTAGCGCCTTTGCGTGAGCTGATCAAGTAAAAGGCCACATATCGCCCATAAAAACTGCTTAAATCATGTAATTTCAAGATGTTACCACGGCTCAACCCCGCAACCACCACAACCCATAAGTTTATAAACTAACTCCGTCCCCTAAACCCTCATTGAGTTTTCTCCCTTTCTTCAGGGAAGGGAGAAAGACCAAAAAATCCTGTTAATCCTGTAAATCCTGTCTAATAAAGTCAGAAGGTAACAACGTCCCCCATTATCCTTCCCATTTCATGTTAGAATTGGCGTAAATGGAAATATGAAACAACGTCCCCGTCCCCCATTACTGGGGACACCTACTGATTGTCAATGTATTGCTGAAATTTAGGGTGATGTAGAACACGGTGGATTTCGGCCAAAATCTCAAGGCTTGTGTAAATTATCAGGCTGTCTTTCTCAGCCCATCTCAACAGCTCAAACGGTACACCTCGCCATAGTACGCCGGAGACCAGAACATTTGTATCCAGCACAACCTGGAGCTTCACTTTCGACTCTCATGAATAAGCTCATTTAATCTCTTGTCAGACAGAGGCGCTTTTTCTTTTGTAACCATCTCTTCCAAAGTTCGTCGAGAATGTGCCTTTTTTAAGATAAGTCCATCATTTTCCATGACAACCACAAACCGATCGACATCTCTTAACCAGTTCTGAACTTCATCGGGAAAAACGAGTGTTTTTCTATCCTTAGATAAAACCGCATATTGACTCGCTATGGTCATGATATGCCTCCTTTTTTATGCTTCATCATGAGATATTTCCTTTATTCCTTCCGGCATTATCTCTCCTTCGCGAAGCGATGAGGCTTTTTAAGTCGGTAGCAGGTGGACCCGGCTAAAATGTCTGTGTCAGTCTGTGCTTGCCTCGCCTGCCCCGTTGAACCGGAGCCCTCTGGGTGTTCAACCGGGGTGTCCTCCGTCTCCTTCCCTTTCAGCTTTCAGCTTTTTCCCGTCCTCTGTCTTCTGTCCTCTATCTTCTGTCCTCTGTCCTCTGTCCTCCGTCCTCCTTGCCCCGTGAAATTCACGAAGTGACAGTGTAACGCATTTCACTGGGGTGTCTTCTGTCCTCTATCTTCTGTCCTCTGACCCAAGAAACCTCGAAGAACCAGATATTATCCAGTAAAGCAGCAAAAGCACCAACGTCCCCCAGTTCCGTCCCGAGGAGCTATTACAGCTCCAATAGGGAATTTATGCTTTATAGACACCCAAATTTTTAACTATCTGTTTTTTAAAGAGAATTTTTTTTATCTTGACAGGAGCAATATAGGATGTCCCCCATTATACAACTCGCCTGACATGCTGGAACAATATTTTTGGCTATTTCAAAATTAAGGTTTGAAATAGCTTGATTATGAGTTACTGATTGGCTATATTCAGGTCGTTATGTTTCGGCGTACCCTCCAGGTTCATCTTAAGCGTCTCTCCCGCCAGTTTCCCGTGGTCTCTGTGGTGGGACCAAGGCAGTCAGGGAAAACCACCCTGGTGCAACTTACCTTTCCAGATGCAATATACATCAGCCTTGAG
>JALTEL010000658.1 GCA_027073945.1 Caldifarciminota bacterium
TTTCCCTCCTTTCTTCCCGTGACAAAGATACATCCGTTCAAAAGCCTTCACCTCACCTTTGTAAAGGATAAGCTCCTGAGATAAGGCAAACTTTTCCTTCCTGCACTTGACATAATCGTCTGAAATGCTTTGTGCAGTTAATTGCCAGCTTCGGTTTTCTCTTTGGAGTTCCAGGATTATCTGGTACTCCCTTCTGATAATCAGCCCACTTACAACCAATGTGAGAATCACCAAGACTGCCAGGACAGCTTTTGCCACTATCCCCCACACGCTATTCACCAGTTTCATCTTCCTCCTCCCTTAAAGATTCCTGGTAAATTTGATACTGGTACTCCCGCCAGTCGGGAGTCCAATCCCTTTCCCATGAAGCCGGGTAAGCACCGCCATAAGTCATAACTTCCCCTCCTTGTCTTTATTTAGTTCTTTGCTTTCTGTTCATGCTCTCCCCTTTCATCAACAAAATCTTCTTTATTAAAAATGTGAAAACCATGACAAAGATCAAGTTCAATTTTCCCAATGGTATCGGCTTCCGGTTCGCAGAACAGTGGACACCAATCACCACAATTGTAGGTGAGACCATGAATAGGACATTCTTGAATCTTGTATTTATTGCCTCTCCATAACCATAATTTGCCATTTTTATCTATCTTTCCTTTCATAATTTCTCCTCTTTATCTTTACTTAATATTAACACCGATTCAATTAGCGAGTGAAACTGTGCGGCTTCATTGCCTTCTATCTGCCCTGCAAGAAGGCTATCCAAGAAACTATTCATATTCAGTTCTTCTTCCGCGTTCTTATATCCTTTCTCTCCGCGTGCTCTTAATATTTTTTCTACAAATGCTTTTGTGAAAATTTCCCCACCAATTCTGCATAATTCTGTTATCAACAAATCGATTGCGAGCTGATGCTTATGCTTTCCATTCATAATTTTCCTCCCCTTTAATAGTTATCTTTCTTTCTTCCATTTTTCTTCCACTTCCCAACTTATATAAACACATACTTCGTCTGCACTAACCGTTCCCTTGGCGCCACAATCTTCACATTTAGCTGGATCACCATCTTGTACAAACCCGCCAGGTCTGGCTAAAACTAACGCTTGTCCCCCACACACCGGACAATCCTCCCCATCATAATATCTCCAGTTATTTTTCATTTTACCCCTCCCTTCAAGTTTAAATAGTCATCTATCTTAAGGCGACAATCATCCCATCCCCATGCAAATGTTGCATAATAACCTTTCTTCATAAGCACACACAGCATATCTGCTTGCTCCTGAATGTGGCGGATTTTACGCATAGTCTTGCCGTCTTTCAGCCACACCTCCCCTCGGTCTTTTTTTAGCTCCAGGAACATGCCGCACCACTTCCCACGGGGTTCAGCAATGAATAAATCAGGATAACCCCTTTTGTGCAGAAGCTTGTTTTTCAGGATTTTCGCCTGGCCTATTGTGAGTTTTATGCCTCCCAGGTCCCATCTAAAGATAACATCGGGGTATTGCAAGGTTAGATATTCGCTTATGGTATAGGCTAATTGTGCTTCGTCCTTATTCATTAGCCAAATATCCACGACAAAAGCAAAGCAATTAAACTTACTACAACAGCTTCCCCTAAAAATACTATTATCTTGATTTTTTTACTCTCCATCCATGGCCTCCAACGCTTCTTTGTTAATTTCTTCCTCTGTCAACAGCTTGCTTATAACATGAATAGCTTCTGCTGCTTCCATATTTGCCTTCGCGAGTTTATCAAGGGCATCCGACAGTTCTTTTTCTGTGTACATTTCATCCCTCCCATAAATCATCCATTGTTGTGTTTAGTTTTTTTGCCATCCTTGACAGCATCTTTACACTACATGATTTGTTCACTCTCAATATGTAGCTCATGTGTTGCCTCTGGATACCTAATTCGCGCGCAAAGTCGCTGTCATTCCATTTCCTTTTTTTCAACTCTTCGTTAATTTTCTTGATGTTTAGCATTTGGCTCTCCTTCAGGAAGATGTTTTTGTATAGCTTCTAAAATACTCTTAGCGTCTATCAAAAAAATAAAATCCATTGCAAGAGGCTTTCCTTGAATTGCTCTTTCTAAAGCATCTATATTACGTTGTATTCCTTCCTTGGTGGCGCCAAGGTAGCTATTTGCTTGTCTAAGATCAAGTTCTATAAACATCTTTTCCTCCTTTTAATATGCGTCAATTAACATACCCAATATACCTATAATCCCACCCAGCAGAAGTAACGAGACCGCAACTGGGGGTGAGGTAATTACCCCCAACACCGTTAAAGACACCACCGCAAAGGCGGAACCCCATCCAAGCATAATTAGTGTAAATGCTATGATACGTTTCATTTCTCCTCCTTACATGCCCAAACTAAGGCAATTACCCAACCTATAAATGTCCAGCCCAAGAATAGGTTTAACATCATAATCGCCTCGGCATTTTTGTTTTTCTTGATATAAGCCTTGATTGTTGGAATAAAGTAAATAAATATCACTACTAACCATTCCATGTTTTACCTCCATGTTTAATCATAATCTATCACCCTTAACAGTTCTTCTTCTGTTATTCTATCTCCCCATACTTCCAGAAAAACATCGATGCACTTTTTGAACATCTTCTGGAATTCGTCCTCAGACATTGCACTAAATGAAATTGATTTAGGTAGGAATATCATTGTCCCATTTGGAGCAACTGCTGTGACGAAATGTCCTGCCTTCATTTCTATCCACTTACGATAAATTTCGGGATCAGTAAAGTGGTCCTGGATTTCAAAGGTGGTTTTCAGAAACGAGAAAAACCGTTTATGGTTTTCATAGTTGCGGGGTAAGCTAACGATGATTTTTATGACTTTCCCTACTGGCAGACTTCGAATCCTTTCCTCTGATATTTCATCTACAGGAACAAGCTTACTCCAAAACCTCTTTACAAAAATTTCCTTCATCACTTTGCTCCTGTCAAGCTCAAAATGGTATATCCTCCGCTTTTTTTCTTCGGGAAAAGTTCCAAACTATTCCAACAACCTGTGCTTTGTACTTTTTCCCTCCGCTTTTATCGGTCCAATTGCTATAAGAAAGACGTCCTTCAACATACACTAAGTCGCCTTTCTTAACTTCCAGCCAATCAGGCGGATTAAATGACACTACCTCATGCCAGTCCGTATGTTCCTTCCCTGTTGCCAATGAAAAAGTCATAACGTTCTTGCCGTTTGAGGTAGTGCGTATTTCAGCATCACGGCCAACATGGCCCACTAATATCACTCTGTTTAAGTTGGGCATATTTATTCCTCCTTTGTCTTATAGGGCCGATAACGGTAGAGCGGACATTCCGCGGCATCTATCCCGTTAGACGGGCAGTTTCTGATCGCTTCCTTCCAGTTGGGATCAGGCAATCTATTTATGGTCCCTCCCATGCATTGGAAGCACATTGCTTTGATTGCTCTTCCTGGAGTGGGATTATCAAAAAACTTCTTGAGGAGATTGTTCTCAACTTTTGAGTTCTTCCTTCCTTCCTGCATTTTTCTTATCTGTTCTTTGGATATTTTCATCTCATCCTCCGTCTAAACTCAAATAAATGGCACTCTAAAATCAATTCTTTTCGTTCCCAAGGGGTTTTATACGCTTTTTCTCCTCGGACAGTTTTTTGAGCATTTCAGAAGCTTCTTTCTTGGTTATCACTTTTAGTTGTCGTTCAACCTCTTCTGAATTATAACCAAGCTCCCCCGCTAACTTGCGTATCATTTTTAACTGAAGCGGATCGGGGGCAAGGTTCTTCTTGGCTTCAAGTGCAGAGATTGCCATTTTATAATCTGTGATGGCCTCGATTGAATCGGCTTTCATGTATTTTAGGAATTTCTCCACATCTGAGTCGGTTTCTTCTAATAGAGATTTAATCTTGGCTATTTGCTCATCCGACAAACCTTCGTTTTGTGGCTCTGCATATTTGTCGCCATCCCATCTGCCAGCATAAATATCTGCCGCAATACCGAGGGCTTTACATGCAACAGAGAGTGCGTCAGTTACTGCCATTTTAAAACATTCATCTGTTACGTGTATCCCCTTCTTTTCTTTTACAGCCAACATTGAACCGCCTATCCCCGGAATTGGCTCGCTCCATTCATCAACCTCGTTGTCGTTTTTTATGTAAAGATTTACCAGGGCAAAAGCACAAACTTCACTCTCATAGGGCTCCAACCATAATTTTACTATTTCATACTTCCAGCCAATCCCACAAGGCCCAAATTGTTCTGTAAGAGCCTGGTATCGCCATTGAGGATTGACATCCGTCATCCCATTTAGACGACCGCCGTATATTGTTTTTAGTGCGTCTTTTGGGGGTCTTTTTGTTGCCTCCCATATCTCCATGTTTTTCATTTTACCCTCCCTATTTCTTTAACGATTTCTTTTAAAAGCTCAATAGCTTTGTCAAGCTCCCCCTTTAATTTAACAATGTATCCCTCGTTTCTTTCTACTGTTAATAGAAGTGGTTCCAGCCCCGGATAATAAGACAAAAATGCCCACCACTCCCGATCGGTTATATACATATTCCCTTGTACTTGGGGAATATATTCACTTGGCATTTTGTCATCTAAAAGATATTTCACATGAGCAGCCAGGGCGGGGCACTTGATTTCCAATCCCCCGTCTTCCCCGATTAGGCCATCCGGTGAACAGCCGACAAATTCATCCAATTCAACAAACCCAACCTGCCTCACTTTGTGACCGGTTATAAACTCGTAGTATTTCCGGGCCTCATCTTCTAACTCAGAACCCCTTGCCATCCATTGATTCTGATGTGTTTCTTCAGGATACCCAAGAATCCTTTCCCCGGCCACCTGGTAGATATACTTTTCAGCTTGGCTTGATGGTTTGCCTGTGGGGGTGATAAGTCTGTGAAAATTAGAGGCAGAGAATTTGCCGGCCTTAATGGCAAGCCATTTTTCTGTTCTTTGCTGAACATTGTAAATTTTCATGTCACAAACATATCACACTATTTTTATTTGTCAAGCCCTTTTTACAAAAAACTTAAATTTTTTATC
>JALTEL010000659.1 GCA_027073945.1 Caldifarciminota bacterium
GTATACAACGCTCCTCTTCGGGAAAAAGATAAAACCTTCTTTTGAAGAGGGACATCTCATTGAAGGAAATTTTGGGAAAACCGGACAGGGATCAATTATTGACCGTGAGCGTTTCAACAGCGAGTCCCTGAAATGGGGTGATAAAGATTTTATTCTCTATACGAAGGACGAACTATTGAATAAAGCTTTTAAGGAGCTTGTTGAAGAGGTAAAAGATCCCTTAACCGTAAAGCATATTGCAATAATTCCCGGAGAAGGGAAAGCATACTTTTTTATGGTCCCCCAGTATGGTATTGTTTCCCTCATTTTCGGAGATATATACAACTGGATTGTAAAAACTGTTGAGTAGTATTTTTACTTGAAGGTTACGTCAATTTTATTCTGATCCTCAATTAATACCCCTGCATCAGCAAGCTCGTTCATAAAGTCTTTCATGTCTTCGGTATTGTCAGCAGTAACCTTGGTGAAAAGCTCATCGTTGTCAACTATTTTATCAAAGCTCATATCAAGAAGTGTTACGGTTGAATTTTCAGTATGACGTGCGTTTGTGTTCAGAATTTTCCCGTCTACCGTAACTTTTATCCAAAAATGCATATCTTTATATATCTGCTTTAACTGTTCTTTCATCTTTGGATCTTCAGTATCCCCTGTGTTTCCTGTATCCTTGGAAACTTTTGCAGACTTTTCTGCTTTTTTCTTTTTTTCATCCGGCATAAAGATAGTAAGTGTCGGGGTCCTTCCCGGAATGAACGTAAAACGTATTCTCTTGTCTTCTCCGCCACTAGCTGTTGCGGGAGACGTTGCCGGAGACGCGTTTGCCCGAACCTTTGAAATATCTGTAAAGGTATAGAATGCCTTGTACCCCGCGTATGGAGAATCGGCAGGCATCGGTTCCACCTTTTTCAGGGTTACCCCCTCGCCCAGTTCTGAGGCAGCCTTTGTAAGAGCATCCATATCAATAAGATTCGGATCTGACGGCTGATCTGAAAGATTCAAAAAACCGACATAATCTCTCTTGATCTTGAATGTCTCTACGAGTTGTCCACTGCCGTCATTATGTACCGTTATGTCTTCCCCGCTTGAGATACAGCTTATAAGAAGTACCGGAACAATGAGTGCAAGTAGTAATTTTTTCATTTTAACCTCTCTTTTATCATACTATTACCCAGAATACGAAGAAATACAACATTATGCCGGCAAAATTTTAAAAAACGTATCATTGTATTTTATTTCAGGGCTTGGTATGATAAAAAAATAAAACATGTATAAAGAATTAAAATATAACGGAGGCAAAATAGCCTATAACATCGTCGGCGAAGGCTATCCGGTCGTTTTACTACACGGCTACTTAGAGTCACTTAACTCATGGGAAGAATTTGTCAAAGAACTTAGCAAAGATTATATGATGATAGGCATCGACCTACCCGGACACGGTTCTACCTCAGTTTTCAGCACGACTCATAGTATGCAATTTATGGCAGATACCGTACTCGCTGTTCTGGACAATGAAAAAATAGACAAATGTTTTATGGTGGGACATTCGATGGGAGGATACGTCACAATGGAATTTCTGCGAAAATATCCCAAACGGCTTTCGGCATTTGGTTTATTTCATTCAACGCCGTATGCTGACAATGAAGAAAAACAAAAATTAAGAGACCGTCTGATAGAAGCCATAGAAGGCGGGAAGTTTGTAACTCTGGCAAAAGAACATGTAGAAAAAACATTTGCAAAAGAAAATTTAACAAAATTTATCTTTTTCGACGTCTCTTCTTTCCTTTTCTGAGCACAAAGAATATCCAATATAACACTGCCCCTGCAACAACTATCGTAGGTATTATGATCCCTGGATTTCTCAAAACTGCAAAACCGGTTGGTCCTGAAGTTGGACATTCCCCGCAATCTGTCGCGCACGTTGAGCAATTTTCACTTGGTTGACAGATTCCATCACCACACCCAGCAACGCTTCCACAGTCAGGAAGGCATCCTGTCCCTGTAGTTGGATCGTATGGCTCTTCGCCCTTTTCACACACTCCGTTTCCGCATACGGGTTTTGTCTCTTTCGGTTTGCAATCCTCTGGGCAAGTGCCTTCTGTTTCTGGACCGTTGCATACACCGTCACCACATTTTTCGTTCGTTTCGCACGGACCCAATGTACAGTTAACACATTTTTGTGTTCCCACATACCCATTTGTAAGGCAAACGTGCGATCCACCATCACAATCCTCGCCGTTCTCAACTATACCATTTCCGCATACTGATGGGCACGTACCGCAATCTTGAGGGCACGTGGTGCAATTTTCACTTGCCTGACAAGTCCCATCACCGCAATAATTTGTAATGAATCCGCCACCACCTCCTCCGGTGTGTTTTCTGCACGTTCCATCTCCATTGCACGTATTTCCAGATGGGCAACCACAAGTGTCGCAGTTGTCTACAAGATTTCCATTATCACAGTACAACGGCTTCTCGGAAGAGCACTGCCCATAAGGTGTTCCATCGGAACACGTGTCGTATCTCGCCGCCATGTAAGGTGTGTGTGCTGATTCTATCTGTGTGCACATAATTCCATCTTTCTTAACGCTGTTCATTCTCACCCATTTTCCACCGATCTTCTTGAAAAATAACAATTTATCTGCGTGTGCATAACCGCTGTAATTAACGCAGAGAACCATCTTTGCATCCGTGCTGACATTTATCTCGAAGGCTGTGTTGCCATTCGGATAAGGCCATATATAACTGCTGTCGTATCCTGTTGGTGTGATTTTATCAATATTGTGAACAACCACAGAAGATCCCGAAATCTCTTCGTCCTCCAATATGAGTATGAACGTTCCGGCCTTTGTACCTCCGTTGAAAAATATGAGAGAATTGTTGATAACACCTTCGGGGATGAAGTTTGTCTCATCGGACGAATCGTCATCAAGGAGTATATATTTCTGCTCTCCGTGAGGAATAAATCCAGTGAATGAGTAGTTAATACTTTCTGAGCTCCCATTGCTGTTCCTGGCGAAGTCGTAAAGCGTTGAATAGTAAGTATGGCGGCCTATGGGAAAATGATATGGATCGTTCCACATCGGAATGCTTAACGCGCATGTCCAATTGTCGTCCGATTTCTGGCAATTCCAATGACTGTTTGTCCAGTATCCGTTTTGATCCAAAATGTACTTTGACCCCGTGTATTTAACTATGTCCAATCCAGGAGGGTTCACGTCGAGCTCTCCAAGAAGTTCATAGACATTCGATCGCGTCGCGCCGACATCCCTTGCGTCTATCGATATAGTCACGACATCGTTGTTTTTCTGAACATTCAAATCCAGCGACGGCTTTGTATTGTCTATGTTGAACGGGTCCGACTGCGTCCAAATCATGTCAGGCCATCTGCCATTCCCATCGATTATTATGTATCTGTATTTTCCCTCTGGGAGTTTCTTTTTACCGTAAGTAATGTTCGTTACGTTCAATGGTTTTGAAGAGTTCATGGACAGACATTCATCTTCCACACGTCCAACGAAAACGGTGCTTTTACACATCACGGGATAAAATGTCTCCGAGTCGGGTTCTCCTGCGAACGTGTTCTCCCAACCATAAAGGCCGTAGAACGTTCCATTTGGATAGAAAACCAATACTCCCGGAGAATACCCATCAGTAGAGTTAAGATAATACCCAAAAATATGATGATAGTTACCCGGTGTAGGACTATTGTAGTATTGTTCGTAATCGGACATATAATCATAAGTATTTACCCCATCAGATAGGGTTGTAGCCGTTGTATCCCACTCATACGTATCGTAGCATTGATGACCAGTTTTATTTATGAAAAGCGAGTATGAGTTCAGGACGTTGCCGTCCATAGTTGCTATTACTATTTTTGCCACATCGCTGCCGCAGTTGAGACTGTTTCCACTAAAATTAAACATTATCGGCGGTTTTACAACCTGGCCACCATCAACATTGTTAACAACAAGATGAGAAACGAGACCCTCATTGTTAAGCTGGACCGCAAATGCAAGTCCGATAGATAAAATTAATATCATCATCGCCAACGAAATTGTTTTATTCATTTGCCACACCCACGAAAAGTTTATTTAAAGAGTTTAAAAAGGGAAAATTTGGATAGGAGCTTTGCTCCGAAAAAAGCTGAAGCTCCTATAAGTCCCGCGATAGCCACTATGACAGCTGCTGTTAATCCCTGATTTGCTATTGGAAGCGCTGTTGGCGTAGTTGTGCTCGGCTCGGCTTTGATTTCTCTTTCACCGAGGTCGAGGACTTTTCCGTTCTGAAGTATGTAGATTGCCTTCGTCTGCTCCCAGTTGCCAGCTTTGTCTTTCGCGTGCACGAATATGCATTTGTTGCTGAAATCGCCGTTAACGGTTGCCGTTGCCTCCTCAAACCCGCTGTCGAAACTTCCGTCGACGGGACTGAGCTCATAACGGTTGCCATCATCAACAAACGACCCGTCTGCCGAATACATAGATGTTGTTGGCGAGCACCTTTGCGATATGTCCGCTCTCGCATCTCCTGGGCCAACGTAAAATTCGGCCACCTCGATATCCGACGTGATATCCCTCAAAACCGCACGCACAGTTGTTGTCGTTTGGCCTCCCGGCTGCGTTGCCACAGTCGTATCATCAAGTGCAACTATCGTCTCAGGGGCTGTGCCGTCAACGGTTATCGTCCCAACCTGCGCATCTGACGTGTGGCCAGCCTTATCCTCCACTTCCACGACCACATCGAACGTTCCATCGACTCCTATTTTCTTCGCATCTATTGTTGCCGTTCCACCGGTCATGTCGAATTCAGCTATGTTCCTTCCACCGTGCTTCACGTAAACCTTCTCATCTTTTATGTTCGCATCATTGACATTGCACGTGACAGCCGATGTCGGGTTCTCCGTGTTAAGCGGATAGTAGGATATCAAATCCTTGCTCATTTCACATCCGCTCAACGATGGAGGATGCGTATCAACGTTGAATGTTTTTACCTCGGACCACTCACCATTG
>JALTEL010000660.1 GCA_027073945.1 Caldifarciminota bacterium
CTTCAGGGATATGGAAGTGGACTACGCCGTGGTGGAGGTTGGGCTTGGCGGAAGGCTGGACGCAACCAATGTCATAACCCCGGAACTCTCGGTCATAACCTCGCTCTCGCTGGACCACACCAGAATTCTGGGGGACAGGATAGAGAAGATTGCAGGGGAGAAGGCCGGCATAATAAAGAACGGCGTGCCGGTGGTTCTGGCCAGAAACGAGGAAAAGGCGGTGGAGGTCATAGAGAGAATCGCTAAGGAAAGGAGCGCACCGCTAACCGCTGTCGGAAGGGATGCCCGGATACTCTCATCGTCGTATTCAATGAGGGCGGTCTCCTGCACTCTGGAACTCCCGGACGGCAGCATTCTGGAGGCAGGGGCGGGGATGGGCGGCAGGCACCAGATAGACAACTGCGCAACCGCGGCCCTTGCAGCGTGGAGGCTGGGGATAAGCAAAGATGCCATAAAGAGCGGATTGAAGCGGGCAAAATGGCCCGGCCGCATGGAAATAGTGAGGGATGATCCTCTTCTCCTCATCGACGGCTGCCACAACAGGGCAGGAGCGGAATCGCTTCTTGAAACCTTACGGCAGGAGGGGATAAAGAGGATAATGTTCGTCATGGCCTTCAGCTCGGAGAGGAGGGAGAGGGACATACTGACGGTTCTGGAACCTGTAATTGACAGGCTCGTGATAACCGCACCGGACAATCCGAGGGCGATACCCGCAGAGGAGGCCGTGAGGATTGCGGAGGATGTCCTCAAAAACCGCGTTAGGGTGGAAAAGGCAGATACCGTTAAAGATGCGCTGAAAGAAATTGACGGGGATGCGTGCATTGCGGGGTCGCTTTATCTGGTGGGGGAAGTGATGGGAAACTTTTAACCCTAAGAAAACTATCTCCATGATGCTTCAAACCTTTGATAGGCCAAAGGCTTCCCATAAACATCAATGTTGTCCTCAAAGTCAAGTATTAAACAGTCTTCTGTGCCACCAAACTTTGGCCCTCTTAATCCTCTGCCCAGCATTTGCTCATATAATACTTTACTTATAACCGGGCGAGCTAAGACAATACAATCAATAGACGGCTCATCGAATCCAGTTGTGAGAATCCCATAATTCGTAATAAATCTTATTTCCCCCTTTTTCAATCGCTCAAGATTATGCTTACGGGTGCTTTTATTGGTACTACCTAAAATTGCCTCAGAGGGAATGCCCTCGCGTCTCAGCAAAAATGATAGAAATTTAGCCTGTTCTATTGAACAACAATATACTACACCTTTCCTATTCTCACAATATTTTTTTATCCCATTTACAATCATCTGATTTCTTTTAACATTTTTTCCAATTTCATCTAATAGTTCTGGAGATAATTCTTTAAATTCATTATAGAACTTCTCCATTTTCTTAGTCATTCTGAATTCCATTTTTGTTTTTATAGATATGCTTTTAATCTTGCTCAATATTTTATCATCCTGCAACTTCTTTATTGGATCACTCCATTCAACACCCTTCGGAGTTATTAAGTTTTTACCAAACCTTCTTACAAGCTTTTTGGTTAAGTCATTTGTAGGATCTATACCACGTCCAGGGGTTGCGGAAAGGCCAATTACTGGAATTACATCCCCCGCACCTCCTTGCTCAAGGTATTCTATTGTAACCTCATAAGTAGGTGCAATAGCATGATGCCCTTCATCGAAAAATATCGCTGATATTCTAGACATAATTTTAGGAGGTAGAGATTCAGTTTCAGCAATGGATCTCATTTTTTGTACTGAGGCAACTATCAACCCTCTCTCAAAACTATATTTTATATTATGTGAGCCCCACAGCCGATATAATTGCATAAATTCTTTCGGCGGGTTTGCGCGCCGAAGAGATAAAAAAGTTTGGCATGCCTGTTCACAAATTTCAGCAGTTGTGGATAGCCAAATCACGATACTATCTGGATGCGAATCAAGGAAACGAATGATGGCTTCCATCGCAACCCTAGTTTTTCCGGCACCTGTTGGCAAAGAAAGCATGGCCTCATAGCCATGACGTTTTTCTAATACCTCAATCAACTGATTTACAACATCTTCTTGAAACTCCATTAATGGCGGAATGGGCGGAACGGGATAAATGTCAACTATCGTTTCTGGAGTTTCTTCAGACGGAAGCCCTGCAAAAATTATAGGAAAGCCAAGAACAGATACGAACCTCTTAGCTGCCTTTTTCCCGGGATGCCAAGAACGAACTGCCGCATCTGCGACAGAAATTTTATCAGTTCCCTTAAAGTCAAGCTTAGTCAGATACCCGGGATCGCCCTCAATAAGGGCGCGACGGAGGTCTGCATCTGACAATAGTTCTAATTGCCTTGCTTCTATGATTAAACTAGCCATTTCATACTTGGTCGCAAGAACCCTGCCACTATAATCATCAAGCCTCAATGAATCCAATGGAAGATATTTTTTCAAAAAGGTTTCCAGTTCACGTTTTTTAAGCCTATTGGCCAAGATATTGGCTGCTATTTTAATATCCTCTTCATCTAAATCCATGCTTATCGCCTTGACACTATTTTTGCAATTTCCTTGCAAGTAGGGCAGTTTGGATTGAAGCAAGTTTCAGTTAGCAGATCATTTGCCAAACATTTTTCAAGAATTGCATTTACATATAATCGTTGCTTTTCAGAAATATTTCCCTTTGTTTTTAGCTGATTTCCAATAGAAAATAGAGCTTTTCTTTCGTTCTTAGAAAGAACACCAGCATTTTTGGCCTTGCTAGATATATGCATCATTTGATTTCCAGTTATTTGTTCCTTCCAAGCATCTTTATGCAGAGTCACTTCAAAAAGGATTTGAGAAAAAATTTCTATCAAATCATTTGCGCTGGGCTTGTCGGAACAAAGTTTTGATAATACAAGCTCTTGAATCTTGTCTTCTTTATCTGCGAGTTCTATAGCCAAACTAACAGGTAACCTACAACTATGGAAATAGTCTTTAGCCACAGGAGATAGTCCAGACAAATCAATGTATGCCACCACCTCTGCTATCCGTGCATGGAGTTTTTGTGCTATGGCGTAGGGAGATAAATCATTTGATTTTAAGAACCTATTAATCTCATCTGCAACCAACACTGGATTACTATGACGACTTTTCCAGAGTCTTTCAAGATCCTTAATATCATTCACATTCATAATTTCTCCAACCTTGCAGCACAAGTTGTTACGAGAAGGCGTTCCCTAAAGTCAAAAGCCTTTATTGCGTCAAAGTCTAGCTCTTCTATAAGAAACTTCATAAAACCATCTGCTATAGACATGATAGCTAAAAAGTCATCATGATCGATGAATTTTGCAAATGGCGAGTCTTCATTAGTAATAAAGATTAGATTATCACCCTCCAATATATAGTCAGTTATGGGGGCATTTTCACCCATAGATCGAAACGTATGTCTCCACTTAATTTCCTGATCTCCAATCTTTACAGGATTGGAAACCTTTTTTACAACATCCTCTACTTTTTTATCCCGCTCACTCATATCTGCATTTATCTCTTCTATTAGTCCTGCATCGAGATAGTCACCTCCAGTAGAGCTACCTTCAACTTCCATTCGTTCTGCGATGCTCTTGCTAACTCTATTTATTGTATCTAAATTCTCAGCCATCTCTTTTTGTTTCCAAGGATCAGGAGAGCGTTCTCTCTTTGTTTTTTTTGCTTCGTTTAATAGCTGAGCAAAATGCGTTGGTAATTCTTCAACCGCTTGCTTCCACTCCTTGCTTTCTTTTTCAAATCCTTTCTTAGTAAAATTAACAGGCATATTATCTGCATGTAATTCCCCAAATATTTGCCTATATGTTGGATGATTGGGGATAAAAGATTTATCATAAGCTTCGATTAACTGATTATTCCTGTACCAATTAAAACCATAATACGTGAGGCTTCCTTTACGCATGAGCGCACCCCAACCTTTAATCCTAACCCCTTCTATAGTTACATCAACGTCAACCCTTGAATCAGGAATAAATTCAATAGGAGCTTCAGAAAGTTTTGTACCGTTTATAATAAAAATATCTCCTTCGCGTATATGTGGCAAGTATGCTTGGGCAATCTCCTTTTTTAATCTATCAGGGATTGGCTTTACCTTTAATTTTTCAATGATGATTATTGTCCCTTCCTTGGAATCATCAGGGAGAACAATACTGCCCCTATCAAAAGTCTCAATCTCTGCAACCCATTTTGGAGTGCCAACATCCAACATCTTCTCGAAGTCAAATGTAACTTTATAACCAATAGAAGAGTC
The DNA here is from genome assembly GCA_027073945.1 of Caldifarciminota bacterium. The sequence continues at coordinate 4,262 of JALTEL010000660.1, forward strand.
TTTAGTAATGGTTTCTATTGACCATTTTCTGCCGAGACTTGCACAAGCAGTTTTCATACCTAGCCCATATACTTTTTTTGAATACCGCTCATAAGGCAGTACAGTATCCATTGGCCAAGCCATTCTAACAGCTTTTTCTAAAACTTTTTGATCCATCCCCTGCCCATTATCTTTAACAACTATTCTTTCCAGATTCACATCTATTTCTATCCTAGCAGTTTTGTTTTTTGGCATAGCATCTAATGAGTTGGCAATCAACTCAGATATAGATTGCCATACAGTAAAACTCGTATGCCCAATTTTCTCGATTAAACTTGGGTGTGGTGTCACGTCAATTTCCATCGGATCTCCCTCTTGGTTAAATTAAAAGGCCCAAACACATAGACCTTAAACGATTTAAGTCAGAGATGGATAGTATCTTCTCTTAAAAAGCTTTCCCTATTTTACACTATTTCATATACAACCCAGACAGCAAAGAGTTCTAAAGCACTAGTTCCCCGTCCCTCATCACAACCCTTTTGCTCCCGTCCAGATAGGTTATCTCCATTGTCGGTTCGTGAAACAGCATGTCCAGATGCATGTCCGAGGGGTTCTTTCCGCCGGGCATGTCCAGGTTGTTTCCGAAGGCCAGATGTGCGGTCCTTGCGGCCTTCTCGTCCTCCAGCATATTGCCGGTGAGCCTCGCCTTCGGGTTAAGGCCGATTCCCAGCTCCCCAATTGTCTTGGCATACTTATCTATGG